>CAZUTN010000262.1:0-1536 GCA_964623365.1 uncultured Candidatus Bathyarchaeia archaeon | reverse complement strand
ATGGCGGTGGGGGTTGAGAAGATGACTGAGGTGGACATCCTGACCTCGATCGAGTTGATCGGGAGGGCTGGCTACTACCTCTGGGAGTTCCACAACTTCGGCATGACTTTCCCCGCGTACTATGCTCTTCACGCCACTGCTCACATGAAGAAGTATGGAACGACTGAGGAAGATCTCGCTGGGGTTGCCGTGAAGAACCACAAGTACGGGGCCATGAACCCCTACGCTCACTTTCAACGACCGTTAAAAGTCGAGGACGTGCTCTCTTCAAGAGTCATCGCGTGGCCTCTGAAGATCTTCGACTGCTGCCCCGTAAGCGACGGAGCGGCCACAGTCATCCTAGCCTCGGAGAACAGAGCGAAGGACCTCTCCGATACGCCGATCTGGATAAAGGCGTTGGGAATGTCCTCAGGCACGGCGAATATCAGCAAGCGAGAGGATTACTCGTCTCTTCGTTCTGCAACAATCGCGGCGGAACGCGCCTATGCCGCCGCCAGACTCGATGCGAGACAGCTCGATGTCGCGACGGTCCACGACTGCTTCACGATCGCGGAGCTACTCGCGTATGAAGATCTGGGATTCTGTGAGAAGGGAGGGGCCGCAAAGATGATTCGTGAAGGCCAAACCGAAATCGGCGGGAAGATACCGGTGAACGTTGACGGCGGCCTAAAGGCCAAGGGACACCCAATTGGGGCGACTGGGGTCTCGATGGTGGCTGAGGTTACGCGCCAGTTGCGGGGAGAAGCAGGCAAGAGACAAGTGCCGGTCAAGCACGGCAACGCGCTCGCTCACAACGTTGGAGGCACCGGCCACTACTGCTACGTGACGATCTTCGGGAGAGATTGAAATGGCGTTTGGTCCCCCTACACGGGCCTTGAAGTCTAAGCCGATTACCTTCGCGTTTGACATTCCAACGAACAAGACGGCAAAGTTCTGGGATGAGCTCGAGAACGGAAAGGTCTACGGTACAGAATGCAAGAAATGTGGGCACAAGTACTTCCCGCCCGTCGTCGACTGTTCGGAATGCCTAAGCTCAGACATGGACTGGATCGACCTCACGGGCGAAGAGGGTCAGGTTGAAACCTTCACACATGTCATCGTTCGACCAACAAGCTTTGCTGAGCACGAGACATACACCGTCGCCGTAGCCAAACTGAAGCAGGGAGTCAAGGTACTTGCTTGGCTCACTGGCATCAAGCTCGGCCAGGCGAAGATTGGCATGAAAGTGAAGCTCGTTGGCAAGCCCTCACCTGAGGGATCCAGCTACGAACTGGTACCCATCTAATCTCTGAAATACAAGAAAGTGAGCAAGAATATCTGGAGAGATTGTGATGAGCGCACAACCTCTGAATAAGGCGGCGGTTCTTGGAGCCGGGTCGATGGGCCACGGGATAGCACAATTGCTGGTGATGACAGGCACCGAAGTAACGCTGGTTGATATCAGTGATGACATTCTTGCGAAAGCGCGCGAAAAGATCCAATGGAGCATCGAGAAGTTTGTGGAGAAAAGAACGATCCGAAAGGAAGATGCCGACG
>CAZUTN010000261.1:0-1584 GCA_964623365.1 uncultured Candidatus Bathyarchaeia archaeon | reverse complement strand
TGTACACACTGGTCTCGTCGAAGCCTCCTTGGCAAAGGGCCTAGCTGATGCGGGGATTGATGCCGCTATGATTGACATCATAGGATCGGACGAGACCATCAAAGAAGTCTACCACCTAAACGAGAACATATGTTCATTCGATCGGTCCCTTTCTCTACTCGAAGAGAATCGCATCCGAACGGTTCCACACATCGTCGTAGGAATGCATTATGGAAAACTGAAGGGGGAGAAGCAGGCATTGGAAATGGTTTCTAAGCACAATCCAGCAGCTGTAGTTGTCGTTGTGCTCATGCCTCTAAACAACACAAGGATGGAGCATGTATCGCCACCCTCACCTGTTGATGTTGCCCGAGTCATTTTGGCTTCAAGGCTGCTCATGCCAGAAACTCCGCTGCTATTAGGATGCGCTCGGCCGAGAGGCCAACATAAGACGCAGACCGATAACTTGGCGATCCGAGCGGGCGTCAATGGGATCGCTTATCCAAGTGAAGACGCCTACGAATTTGCCGAGAAGTCGGGGCTAGGGATCAAGTTTCACCAGAAGTGCTGTTCGCTGCTATGGCGGGATCTGGCCCTTGAGAGTTGCGGAAGCGCATGACACGAACTCTCTAGTCGACTCATTGTTGGGAAGCGTTGCCCGATGGAGAAGTGGAGGCTACTTGACACTGGTAGATCCAGTGCTGCAAAGAACATGGCCCTAGACAACGTTATCCTCAAATGCAGATCTGACAATCTGATTCCCAACACGATACGATTCCTCCAGTTTGACCCGCCAGCCGTTCTCGTGGGATATCATCAGGCCATCGAGCATGAGGTTCGACTTGACTACGTTGAGAGAGAACGCATAGATGTGAACAGGCGGTTGACTGGCGGAGGGGCCATATATTTTGACAGAAGTTCCCTAGGATGGGAGGTCATAGCCTCCAAGGATTCTATCCCTCGCTCTCGTGGCATCGAAGATGTCTTCGAGATCATGTGCGAAGGTCCAGTTCACGCACTGAAGGCCTTAGGGATACGAGCCGCCTTTCGACCCAAGAATGACATCGAAGTAGACGGCAGAAAGATCTCTGGCACAGGCGGCGTAGAATGGGACGATGCGTTCCTCTTTCAAGGCACACTACTTGTCGACTTTGACATCGAAACAATGGTTCGCGCTTTGAGGATACCAATTGTGAAGCTCAAGGACAAGGATCTTGCGTCGGCGAAGGAAAGGGTAACCTGCATCAAGCGGGAATTGGGCTATCAGCCAGGCTACGAAGCGATCAAGAGAGCGTTGAAGAGAGGTTTCGAGCGTGCCTTCTCTGTCAAACTCGTGAAAGCGCCGTTAATGCCCATGGAGAAAGAGCTTCTCAGGGAAAAGCTGCCTACATTCGAATCGCATGAGTGGATCTTTCTGGATAGGCGACTCGCAAGTGAGGCAGCCGTCCTAGAGGCCGTCGATAAACGGCCCGGTGGGGTGATCCGAGTATCCCTCACCCTCGATAGGACTGCTGATTGTATCAAGAGCATTATGATAACAGGCGACTTCTTCACATTTCCCTCGAGAGCGATACTCGATCTTGAAGCAGCTCTGAAATTTGCCCG
>CAZUTN010000260.1:0-1585 GCA_964623365.1 uncultured Candidatus Bathyarchaeia archaeon | reverse complement strand
TTTCTTCGCTATCGTGTAGAACTTGCCAAGCTCTGATCCAGTATCTTGACGGCCTCATCGATCTGGTCCCGAGTTACGGTTAACGGTGGCGCTAGACGAATCACTTGGCCATGTAGACCACAGGGATACATCAGCAGGCCTCTTGACAATGATTCGTTCAAGATTTTCTTCGCAACAGTCGGGTTGGGTTCGCGGTCCGTGCCGGGCACAACGAGTTCCATCCCTATCATGAACCCCACACCACGCACATCGCCGATCACTCGACACTTTGCCTTCAACTCCCTGAGTCGGCCAAGCAGATAGTCACCATTCCTCTTCGCGTTCTCGCGAAGATTCTCGTCCCTGATCGTTTCTATGGTGGCTATCGCTGCTGCGCAAGAGATGGGGTTCCCACCAAATGTGGTGCCGTGAACGGTTGGGGTCCAACGACTCATGACTTCGCTTCTGGCGCACACAGCTCCCAATGGAAAGCCTGAAGCTATGCCTTTGGCGATCGACATAAGGTCAGGCGTGACGCCGAACACCTGAGCTGCAAACCACTCCCCGGTTCGCCCAAAACCGGTCTGCACTTCGTCAAAGATCAGGAGTATGCCGTGACGCGTGCAGATCTCACGAAGTCTGTGCAGGAACTCTTTCGGTGGAACTATGTAGCCGCCCTCACCTTGGATCGGTTCCACAACCATGGCCGCTACTTGTGAAGGAGCGATGAGCCGCCCGAGGACAGTGTGCAGGACATCTAGGGACTCCTCGACGCAGCGGGACGGATCGTCTGGGTGTGAGGAGTGATATGGGTCGGCATAAGGTACGTGGTACACGCTTGAGAGGAAAGGCTCAAGTCCCAAGCGGTAAGTCGCTTTGGACGCGGTCAGGGATGCGGCTCCATACGTGCGTCCGTGAAAGCCCCCTAGAAAAGCAATGATGCCGGGTCTACCTGTAACGTTCCGGGCTAGTTTGACACATCCTTCGACAGCTTCGGCGCCGCTGTTCCCGAAGAAGAACATGTCCATAGCGCCTGGAAGAATCTCCGGCAACATCTCCGCCAGGCGAAGCACAGATTCATGAAGCGTGACGCCTACTGCGCCGTGCACCTGTTTCTCCATCTGCTCCTTCGCTGCAGCTATCACTCTCGGGTGATTGTGGCCAACATTCACCGCACCAAACGCCGCCATGAAATCCATGTAGCGTTTCCCATCCAAACCATACAGATACAGTCCTTCTGCTCTGACCACTGGGAGGTTGGGCCAATCCTGCACGAAGATCGGGGCCAGCAGTTTCTCGCGGCGGCTCACGAGTTCAGCGAACGTGCTCTTCTTCGAACTCATAGACCTTCTCTTGTCCGGCATGAATTCTCCAGTCGAGATTGCATCGCTCCTTAGCTGGCCATTCATGTATAAGCATTGGTAATGAGACAACCAGTTCACGGTTGTACACGAGAACGGTTTGATGAGAGGTCTTCGATGTCTGTCTCGTGAGCGTTTTCTCTTCGTGCTGATTGACGCGCTTGGCTGTGCGATGAGGATCGAGTTCTATATTGTTCGCTTGGATAGCAGGGTCGCAATTGGCAGCATGACAAGGCTGCTCACAA
>CAZUTN010000259.1:0-1666 GCA_964623365.1 uncultured Candidatus Bathyarchaeia archaeon | reverse complement strand
TCGTTCTCGCTCTCAGACGGATTCATCGACATACCCGATACCGTGGAGTTCCTTGAGGAGGGAGAGCAAGTCAGAGTCAATCTCTTCGGGGCAGGTCTGACCCCTGCTGACGTAGTTGTGATCGGAAGCCACTGCATTGGAATTGACGTCTTGGTCGGAGTTGTTCGCGAACACACGCCCGAGTTTGTTGCCAAGGTAATCAACACGGGGTCACTGGGCGGGTTTCACGCCGTGAAACGCGGTGAGGCAGATCTTGCCGGCGTCCATCTGCTGGACGAGGCGACAGGCGAATACAACGTTCCATTCTTTCATCGGTTTGGCCTGAAAGGTAGAGCAGTCTTGGTGAAAGGATACGCGCGCGAACAGGGTTTCCTGCTACCCAAAGGCAACCCCAAGAGGATACGAGGCTTCGACGACCTCCTCGGTCGGAAACTGTCGCTCATCAATAGGAACCGTGGCTCGGGCACGAGGATCCTGGTCGATTTCAATCTCTCCAAGATCGCGGACTCAAGAGGTGTCAAACTCGATGAGCTCTCAACCCAGATACAGGGCTACACTTCAGAGGCAAGATCTCACTCCGCCGTGGCGGCCGCAGTGGCGCACGGCAGAGCGGACGTGGGGGTAGGCATCAGGACGGTCGCTGAGACTCACGGCCTCGATTTCGTGAAGATCGGGGACGAGTCATTTGACTTCCTGCTGACGAAAGACCGCCTCGACAAGCCGGCTGTGCAGTCTTTCTTGGCTACGCTGAAGTCGAAGGATTTCGCTTCCTTGCTCATCACGAGGGCGCCAGGACTGAACCCGAGCGTGAACACTGGAACCATTCTGGCCAGCTGATCAGCGCGGTCACTTCTTTACCTGCCGGATCTTCAGAATCTCGGACGCCAAATCCTTCAGCACTTTCGATCGAGACCTGTCTCCACGCTTGACCAAGACGTACCCGGTCTTCTCCCACCAGCGAGAGGGAAGCGCCGAGTTCGGGGACACTTGAGGTTCGAATGAAAGCTTCCTTGCTGCGAGTTCCAGCTCATCCAGTCGGGGAGCTTGAACCGCCTGCGATTTCCCGAGGCGCCTCCCCTGAGAGCGAGACTTGTTGGAATCGAGCTCCGCGGGCCATACCACCATGCTTCCACTCTGCTTCAACTCTTAGGTGCCTCGCTCCTGTCAAATGACTCGCCGAGTTCAGATCGAAGAAGCTATCGGACCTTAGGCTTTCTGGACAAGAATGGCGTTGACGACGCCGTGCTGTCCGGGCCGCGAAGTCACTCGAGCCTGCCCCAACGGGGTCTCAAGTATGGCGCCCTTGGTGATTACGCCGCGACGTTGGTAGTCAACATTGGCTGGGTTCTTGACGACGCTTCTGATCTCGGTCTTCTCCGTCTTCCCAGTCGCCGGGTCGGTCACGTTCGCGAACTTGGTAGCCAGCACGCTCAGCTTGATCGAGCCGCCGCGTCCCCGTTTCGGTACGACTCGAGCCTCACCTATCACGGTCGCAGCGGGATCACTGCCCATCTCGTGCGCGCGTTTCCCGCGGAAGAGCCTGCTTCGTCCTCCCGAGCGTTTGCGTTTGTGCATGTCACCGTGCCATTGAGGCAAATCAGGTTGCGCTCCAAACTCAAGCGACTGCACACCTCTCAACACCGCATATAAGAATTGCTTGTCCAGG
>CAZUTN010000258.1:0-1669 GCA_964623365.1 uncultured Candidatus Bathyarchaeia archaeon | reverse complement strand
TTCGAACGCGAAGATCCTGAGTGGACAGGTTGTCCTAGATGGAGTTGACATCTACTCGCTGAGCGAAGAAGAGATGCGTGAGCAGGTGCGCTGGAAGCGGATCTCTCTCATTCCACAAGGTGCCATGAACTCCCTGACGCCGGTCTACAAGGTCGGCGAGCAGCTATCGGAAGCAATACTGACTCATGAGGATGTGTCCAAGGAAGAGGCAGCCGGTCGAGCCGCCAAGCTGCTCTCCATGGTCGGAATAGATCCGTCTAGATCTAATCACTACCCGCACGAGTTCAGCGGCGGAATGAAGCAGCGTGCCATGACCGCGATGGCTGTCGCGTGTGACCCGGACCTGGTGATTGCAGACGAGCCGACGACCGCCCTTGATGTCATCGTCCAAGCTCAGGTGCACAGGCTCCTCAAAGATCTGCAAGACAGGCTGAAACTCTCGCTGATCTTGATCAGCCACGATCTCTCAGTAGTCTCAGAAATCTGTCAGAGAACTGCCATCATGTACGCCGGAGAGATCGTTGAGCATGGGAAGACATCCGACATCTTCAGGGACCCCGTCCACCCATACACCGTTGGCCTACTGAGGGCCTTTCCAAACATCGACAAGAAGAAGAGACGCCTCTCAGCCATACCCGGTTTTCCGCCAGACCTCCTCGACCCTCTGCCGGGATGCAGATTTCATCCCCGTTGCCCGATAGCACGCGAAATCTGCGAAGAGAAGCAACCGAGACTTGGTGAGAAAAGGAAGGGAAGACTCGCGGCCTGTCATTTTCCCGGTGAATACAGACCGGGAGGCTCCTAGTGGTGCCTGATGTCATCCTGAGCGTGCGTGATCTGAGGAAGTGGTTTCCCGTACGCCGCGGCCTAACTGCGGGGCTGATGGGACAACGGTCGTATGTGCGCGCCGTGGATGGAATAACGTTCGACGTCAGTAGAGGAGAAGTGTTCGGCCTCGCTGGCGAGAGCGGCTGCGGAAAAACAACAACCGGGCGGGTCCTTCTGGGTTTGGAACCACCGACTGGCGGCGAAGTGCTCTTTGACGGCAAGAACATCGCGCAACTCAAGGATCGCGAAATGAAACTCCACCGACGAAGAATACAGGTAGTCTTCCAAGATCCGTTCGACTCGCTTAACCCAAGAATCACGATCTACAAAGCGATTGCTGAGCCATTGGAAATCCACGGAATAGGAGAAGACGAAGACGATCGGATTCAGACGGTTTCGCGGATACTCGAAGACGTACAGTTGACTCCTGCTCAGGATTTCCTTTTCAGGTATCCTCATGAGGTGAGCGGCGGCCAGAGGCAACGTGTGGCTCTGGCGAGAGCGCTAGTTCTCAAGCCAAGCTTCGTCGTCGCGGACGAGCCCGTCTCGATGCTTGATGTCTCGATCCGAACTGAAGTCCTGAACCTCATGTTGGATCTACAGAAGGAACACGACCTGACATACTTGTTCATCACGCATGATCTGGCGGTCTCCAAGTACATTTGCGACCGATTAGCAATCATGTATTTGGGTAAAATCGTCGAAATAGGCCCTGCCGACAAAGTCATAGACGATCCCCAACATCCCTACACCAAAGCTCTTCGTATTGCTGTGCCAAAACCGGTCGCCGAAGGCAGGAGGGCGAGCGTGCCAATAATCGGCGAAACCCCGCCCGCGCTGA
>CAZUTN010000257.1:0-1670 GCA_964623365.1 uncultured Candidatus Bathyarchaeia archaeon | reverse complement strand
GCCACAATAGTTGGAGGCATTCATGATGAGACGGGAGCAACTTGGCTGATCGTGGAGCCAGAAGCCGGAGGATGGGGGGCTGGCGCCAACAAGGACGGTGAGAGTGGACTTGTCTGCAGCGGCGACGGCGAGACCTACATAATGCCTGTCGAAATCCAGGAGACCAGATACCCCATCCTTGTTGAGCAGTTCTCGTTGAACACAGCGGACGGTGGCTACGGCAAGAACAGAGGAGGCTTCGGACTGATACGCGACTACAAGATCATGAATAGTAATGGTTTCGTCACTTCTATCTTCGGACGCAGCAAGTTCCCTCCATGGGGCATGGCGGGAGGTGCTTCCGGCACCGGTAACTTCATCGAAGTCATCGCCAAGAGCGGAAAGACATTCCGAACTGACAGAGTTGCAAGGCATCCTCTTGAGAGAGGAGACGTGGTTCGCTTGATCACCGGCGTTGGTGGAGGATACGGCAACCCGCTGGAAAGGGATCCCGAGAGAGTGCTCGATGACGTGCGGAATGGCTACGTTGGCGTGAATCAAGCGAGAGAGAAGTACGGCGTCGTCGTGGACCCAAACACATTGTCTGTCGACAAAGAAGCCACCTCAAACCTCAGAAAATAGCTCTCAACATGAGAAGACCGCCTACGTGCCGCTGATCTAGAGATTGAAAGGATCATCCACGAAGTGTAGGCGTTGGGCGCGAAAGGAAAGCTTGACCCCTTCACTGTCGAAATAATCAGACACGGACTCATAGCTGCAGCCGACGAGATGTTCTTCTCCCTAGCCAGAACCAGCCACAGCCCGGTCATTTATGAAGTTCTGGACTACGCCTGCGGCCTGACCGACAGAAAAGCCCGACTGATAGCTCAAGCAAACGGGCTGCCAGGCTTCCTGGGAACGCTCACATTCGCCGTGCAAGATGTTCTGAACAAGTTCACCGAAGAGAATCTCTTCGAAGGAGATGTCATCGTGACGAATACCCCCTACGGCGGAGGAGGCAGCCACCTGAGCGACGTCGTCCTCGTTGCGCCCATCTTCTACAAAGACGACATCGTCGGATTCTCTGTCAACAAAGCCCACTGGACCGAAATAGGTGGAAAAGACCCTGGAAGCTGGACCACTGACTCGACAGAGATATTCCAGGAAGGCCTGCACTTTCCATGCGTGAAACTCTTCGATCGAGGAAAAGAAATAGACTCAGTAGTCGACATGATCAGAGCGAACAGTCGTCTACCAGATCAAACTATCGGCGATATGCGTGCCCAAGCCGCTTCGTTGAAAGTTGCTTCCAACCGAGTCAAGTCACTGTGCGAAAAGTATGGCGTGAAAAGCGTGCTTGAAGCAATGGACAGCGTCATTGCCTGGGGGCTGAGCATGACCAGGCATCATCTTGAGAAGCTTCCACACGGCACCTTCGAAGCCGAGGAATTGATGGACAACTATGGCTTTTCAGAAGTATCTCCGAAAGTTAGAGCCAAAGTGACCATCACCGAGAACGATTTCATCGTGGATTTCACGGGCTCGGACAAAGCCCTGAACGGTCCTGTGAATACTACCTATCCCATGCTCAGCTCGGTTTGCAGGACTCTGATAAGGGCAATCACTGACCCTCACATAGAAGCAAACGAAGGCTGCTTTCTGCCCCTGAAGGTCATCGTGCCTGAGGGAAC
>CAZUTN010000256.1:0-1684 GCA_964623365.1 uncultured Candidatus Bathyarchaeia archaeon | reverse complement strand
AGACGTGAGCTGCTAGGTACATGTTCGGGTCGTTGAGTTTCTGCAGCCACCTCTTGACCGCCTCCGCCTCTATTCCGCCTGCAAATTCAACCGCCTTTCCTGCCTTCACAGTCACTTTGATCGGGGTCTTGAGCACGCCGAGGTCAGCTTCGCCGCCGCCCGAGAATGAGCCGTCGTAGACTATCGTACCGTTTATGCTCTCCTCGACCGGAGCCCACGCGATCTGGCCCAATAGGAAATGTGGTCCAGGCGTATCGGCAAAGAGTTCGTTTCTCACCGGGCGCTTCGGATCGTTCTCGAAAGAGACGTCGGTGCCAGTTGGCGTCGTTATTCTCATCTTTCTTCCCTTCTGGGTCATATCTACTAGCATTTCCTGAAATTTCGCTTGAGTATCTATGTCGACTTTTCCGACGCATCGAACGATCTGATCTACATTCAACCCGCCTAGGAAGAGGTACCTGACTTTGCCCGTTCCTTCAACTGCGGGTTTCATCGCCATGTCCCAAGGTGTCGAATACAGCAGCCACTGGTTGTTCAGTTCGATCCAAACGTCAGTGTTCGGTATTGCGGCCTTGAGTGGGTCTGGAAGGTACGGGTCGCCTACCTTGCCATATCCGGGAGGTGTGGAATGCCATGCAACCATCACTTTCGCGTCGGCGGCTTCCGCAGCCTTCGCAATCTCCTCGGCAACCCGGAACTCCTGAGGTCCGTCAAGGGTTATCAGCACGCTTTCTCTTGGCTTCACTTTGCAGAGCTTGTTTATGACGACGTACGCCGTCTTTCCGAGCTCCATATCAAGAAGATTCGGCACGAACACATGCCTCCCACGTCTCGGAGTTTTGCAATCGTATAAAACGCTTTGGCGCGTACTCGTGCTCGCTATCTGACGTGACGGTGGAATACGCGTGGAAGGCCATTTCTTGGCCGAGAAGACGCCGACTACTGGTTCAAGTCCTGGCGATTGAGAGAATGGACACGCGAACGAGATCCGATTACGCTTGTCATCAACAAGTGACTTGGTTCTGAATTGGGCAGGTCGGGTCCGAGGCTAAGTAGTCGTTTTCGTACGCGGCCGCCTTTGCCCTGCAGCCGCCACAAACGATCGTGAATTCACACTCCCGGCACTTTCCTTTGAGGCGGGTCCTATCCCTCAGCGCTTGGAATGTCGGGCTCTTCCAGATCTCTTCAAACGATTGGCTCTTCAGGTTCCCTGCAACGGGATACTCCGGCATAAACATGCAGGGTGTTACGTCGCCGTTGGGTTGAATATTGCAGTATAGCCTTCCGGCGGGGCAGCCGCCAAGGTACGGCGCGAACTTCCTGTAGATGTTATCTTGTCCCGCACAGTCGAAGAATGTGCTGACGGTGAACTTCTCTATGGATAGAAATCTATCAGCATGACTTGAAACAGCGCTCCCATTCCCGGCCGAAGAGTACATTACGAACTGTGGAAGCTCCGTGAATACTTCGATCCCGTTCTTCAGAGACTCCTGTTTGACGAGAGCCATCAGATCTAGCAGTTGACGGCGTGAAAGCCGAAGTCCCTCAATGTCTCGACCTCTCCCAGCGGGGATGAGGTCGAAAAAGACGACCCTGTCCGCTCCGTGGCTTCTCGCGAGCGAGATGAGTTCGCTGCTTTGGGCGTAGTTCAGGGCTGTAGCGGTCGTGGCGACGGTTGTGAACA
>CAZUTN010000255.1:0-1685 GCA_964623365.1 uncultured Candidatus Bathyarchaeia archaeon | reverse complement strand
GCCGGCGAAGGCAGCTCTACAAGTACAATGGGCGGATCCACTGCCCGTTCGAGATGGGCTCCGGCAAGGCGGCCTTCGTGATCGGCTCCTACGAGATGCCAGTGAAGGAGATGCAGCCCACGCGGATACGCTATGCCATGAAGAAAGGTTTCGCGAAGTTCTATTGGCGAACGCTCTCCGGAAACTGGGACTGGATATTCAACTTCTACTTCGGCAAGACTCACACAGTCGAAAGAACCTGACTATTCTCCAGCGACGACCGCGCCCGAAACTCGATGGATTCCATCGGGTTTGTAGAATTGGCGAATCTCGTTTCTTCTACCTTGTGGATCGTGATCTGTAGTATCTCTTCGGTAGTTTGCTGAGACAGTCCTCAGCGGCTGATAGCGTCTTCTCGATGTCTTCGCTTGTATGTACGGCTGACAGCATGAGCCTCTCCGTCCCGTCTGGGTGGAAGTATACGCCTCTCTCAAGCATCATCTCTCGGAAGTCCTTGAACTTCTCTAGGTCACATTGCAAGCTCTGCCTGTAGGTGCTAATCTTCTTCAGCCTAGTGAAGTACAGTTGGAACATAGAGCCGACGCCCTGAACGATCGAGTCGTGACCGGTCTTCTCGCAGGCCTGCTGAAGACCATCCATGAGTTTCTTGGTCGTTGAGTTCATGCGCGAGAAGGCTTCGCCATCATTCTTCGACAGGACATCCAAAGTGGCTTTGCAGACGGTCAAGCTCAGTGGATTCGCGTTGTAGGTTCCGCCGTAGCCGATCTTGCCTGGACCTATCATTCCCATTACGTCTCTCCGGCCTGTGACTGCTGCTATCGGCGCGCCGTTTCCGAGAGCCTTGGCGAAGCAAGCAAGGTCTGCTGTTACTCCGTAGTACTCTTGGGCGCCTCCTCTTGCGATCCGGAAACCTGTCAGTATCTCGTCGAAGATGAGCAGAACATCGAACTTCTGTGTTAGCTCACGAGCGCCTTTGAGGTATCCGTCAGCCGGCGGAATCACGCCCGAGCTTCCCATGACGGGCTCCATGATCACCGCTGCGATATCGTTCGCGTACTTCTTCAGCGTCCTCTCAAGGGCGGAGAGGTTGTTCCAGGGTGCCACGATTACGGTGTGTGAGATATCCTCCGGAATTCCTGGATAGAAGGGGAGCTTTGTTGGTGCGAGCTCAAGCCCAGCAACGCTCGACGGCGATTCCACGCTGAATAGGACGTAGTCGTGGTGGCCGTGGTAGTGGCCTTCGAACTTGAGGATCTTGTCGCGGCCGGTGAAGGCGCGGGCGATCCTGACTGCTTCCATTGTGGCCTCTGTGCCGGTGTTGCTGAAGCTGACCATCTCAGCCGCGGGAACCATGCCCGCGATCTTATTCGCGACCTCGACTTCAAGCTCGGTGGTCGTTCCGAACATTGTTCCTTTCTGCGTCTGTTCTCTGATCGCGTTGACTACGGTCGGATGACAGTGACCGAGGATGAGCGGCCCGTACGCCAACAAGTAATCGACGTACTCGTTTCCGTCTACATCCCAGACCCTCGAACCCTTTCCCCGGGCGAAGATGACTGGGAAGGGCTCGTGCCTGTAGACTCTGACGTTTGATGAGGCGCCTGACGGAAGGATCTTCTTCGCCTCTTCATAGATGGCCTCTGACCTTCGAAGCTCGATGAGGGGCTGAGCTTCAAGCTCCACAC
>CAZUTN010000254.1:0-1697 GCA_964623365.1 uncultured Candidatus Bathyarchaeia archaeon | reverse complement strand
TGATCAGATCTTCCGGAACGGGATCTGGTTTGTAGGATCGTATGCTCCGGCGACCTTGGATCGCTTCCCATACATCCAATTTGGAACCACCGCCTCCTAATCCTCGTTTCGTGCCCGAGTCGAGAGCAGATGTCATAGATAATGCTCACTGTCTTCTCTACGTTGGCTCCGACGGCATTCTCACTTTCATGTGAGAGCAGGAGCAGTCGGTCTAGCCTAGAACAGTTGGAACGCTGGAGGCATGATCTTCCCTTATCATGAAGGTCTCGGAAACGTCCTAGTCGGAAGGTTCATTCCCTTCAAACATGTCTCATTCGTCAGTCGGAGAAGGATTATGAGAATCTCCAGTCGGTCCCTTCGTGAAGCCGCTGAGCTGTTGGACGAGGAGCAGATGGCGAGGCTGGTCGATCACACGGAGCTGAAGCCCCACGTCCTCAGAAGGAAGATTCGATCACTATGCGATGAGGCTGACACTCATGGTTTCGCGACCGTTTGCGTCAACCCCTGTTGGGTGCGCGAAGCTTCGCAGCATCTGAGGTCAAAATCAAGCCGAGTTGGTGTTGCTGGCGTGGTAGGGTTCCCGTTCGGTCAGACATCGACTGAATCGAAAGCGTTTGAGACCTCGGACGTGATTGCAAACGGAGCGACAGAGATCGACATGGTCATCAATGTAGGTAAGGTTCGAGAGATGACTGTCTCCTCAGGGCCCGAGAGCCAGGCCATGCGTGAACTCGTCCGGGACGATATCGGCGCGGTGGTGAAGAAAGCGGACGGAGCGCCGGTGAAGGTGATCCTCGAAACCGGGTATCTCACAGACCAAGAGATTGTGGAGGCTTGTCGAATCTGCGAGGAGGCCGGCGCTGCTTTCGTCAAGACCTCCACTGGCTTTGGTCCTATGGGCGCCTATCCGGCTCATCTCAGGTTGATGCGTGACACGGTCGGCGAGAGACTGGGCGTGAAAGCGGCCGGCGGCGTGACGAACTTCCTGGAAGCAATCAGATGCATACACGCGGCGGCAAACTCCCCAAGTCTCCTCCGGCCTGATAAATTCCGGATCGGGACGAGCAACGGAATCAACATTGTAAACTCACTGAATTGGGCCAAGTACGATACCTCCTGGTTTGTGGAAGAGGTTCCCTGCAAGATATGCCCTAGTAACTACGTTTCCAAGCAGCCTCTGGAAATCCAGACAGTGTACGTGAAGAAATGCAAGACTTGTCCGGACAACGCGTACAGAAAGTTCAAGGACTTCTAGAGGAAGGCGATGAGAGGTTGCACGGATGGATGGGAAAGATACTCAGAATCGACCTCAGTAGAGAGAAGGTCTCCTCACATCCTCTAACACACGAACAAGCTGAGCTATTCCTAGGCGGGAGAGGTCTGGGCGTTGAGATACTCTTCCGCGAAATTCCACGCGGAACCAATCCACTCTCGCCAGAAAACAAGCTGATCTTTGCAGCCGGTCCGCTAACCGGAACGGGCGCACCAACCTCAGGTCGCTATACAGTCATAACGAGATCTCCTCTCACAGGAACGATCTTTGACTCTAACTCGGGAGGGCATTTCGGAGTTCAGCTGAAACGCAGCGGCTGGGATGCAATTGTCGTCGAGGGTAGAGCAGAAACACCCCGCTATCTTTGGATCCACGACGAAGCGGTGGAAGTCCGGAACGCCGGCCAAGTCTGGGGATTGGACAC
>CAZUTN010000253.1:0-1717 GCA_964623365.1 uncultured Candidatus Bathyarchaeia archaeon | reverse complement strand
ACGCGTCCAGCGGTCTCCTTGCCGAGTCGACTCGATCTGATCAGGAGAATGTCCGGTCCGTTCTCTTTAGCGATCTCGAATAGCGCGCGAGCGCACCTCTCCGCGTCAAAGTCTTCGATGCTGCCATTGGAGATCAGGATGACCCTTCCTGCGCCATACTGAAAGTAGGATTGGATATCCTTGTCGCTCCGATTGCCGAGGACGAGCGCAGACAGTTCCGCGTTGAATGCCTTGGAGAGTTCACGGCCCTTTGTCAGAAGCTCGAATGCCCCTTCGTCGGTCTCGGACGATACCATGATCCCCGAGGTCATGGCAGCGCTCCCTCCTTGCGAAGAGCGTCAACGAGCTTTCCGACAGCTTCATCCATATCTCCCTCAAAAATGACGCCCTTGCGCTCCTGTTGGGGTGCCAGATTGCTGACGACTTGAATCGTAGACGCCGCCGACCCAGCTTGGCTCGCTTCGATTCCGAGGTCTTTCAGAGTCCAAGCATTCAATGGCTTCCGCGAAGCCCTGAGGATTTGTGCAAGCGGCGCTCTTCGAGGCTTGTTGATCTCACTGGTGACCGAGGCCACCAAGGGCATCTCGGCCTTGACGACCTCTAGTGCGGCTTCTACATCCCTCACCACGGTGAGCGTGTTGCCCTCAATGGAAAGCTCTCTCGCGTATGTGATCTGAGGAACGTTCAGCATCTCGGCGATCCGCGACCCGATCTGGCCGGAGTAGTTGTCTGCCGAGCCTTCCCCGACCAGTATCAGATCATATACGCCGATCTTCTCGATTGCCTTGACCAGTGTCATTGTCGAGGCGGCGGTGTCTGAGCCCTCGCAGGCTGGGTCGATCACTATGCATGCCTCATCAGCACCCATTGCGAGCGCTTCGAGGACTGTGTCTTTGAGTTTGGCCGAGCCCACTGACAGAACGGTGACCTTTGCGCCATGCTTCTCCTTGATTCTCACAGCTTCCTCAAGTGCGTTCTTGTCCATGTCGCCAAAGAGAACGGGCAGACCCTCAAGCACTGGCTCACGTGTGTCTCTCTTGATTCTGATCTGTTGCAGATCGACGACCTGTTTCATGCATGTTATTACGTGCAACTCTCGTCATCCCACACGACTAAGGGCGACCCGCGGTGGCAACGCTGTGGGAATTAGATGACTCTTTCCGTCAGCTGAACCGGTACTGCACCCCGAACCCTGCTTTCGGGTAGTGCCAGCTAAGCGCCTCCTCCAAGCACGCTATGACGCAGGCTCCGCACTCCAAGCACCCGTCAGGGGTTGGATGTATGTCGCCCTCGGGGCCGAGCGAGTACACTTTCGCCGGACAGACGAAGAGACAGTACTTTGGTCTGCACTTCGCCCGGCAGACTTCGTGGTTGATCTCGATATGACTCTCTTTGTCGACTTTGAACACATCTCGCCCGAGTTTCTCTTCCACTTTCATAGTTCTCCGCCTCTATATCCTGAGCAGGTCCAGCGTGTCCTTCAACGTTGACAGATTGAGGAAGCTCTTTCTGAATCCTTCAAGGACGGTGGATGAGAGCTTTCGTTTCGGATCCGTCCCAATGAACATGAGGTCTGTCAAGAGGGTGCTGATTGCGCGAGGATATCTCTCGAAGAGCCTCGGGTTGTTGAGCACTTTCCAGACATTCCTGAATGTGTGAAGATCTTTCATCACGAAGGAGTTGTTGAGCATCGTCTTATAGGCTGCCAGCGATTGCG
>CAZUTN010000252.1:0-1724 GCA_964623365.1 uncultured Candidatus Bathyarchaeia archaeon | reverse complement strand
GAAGGCTGAGCCAGATCTTGCTCTTCTTGGCGAGGCTTCGAGGAGTCTTCTTTTGTCCCACCGGACTGCTTTGCTCCAACCTGACTTGATTTCACTTCTTCGATGATTTTCTGGATCTGTTTCTTCATGATTCTGGAGTCCTGACTCAGGTTGAAGTAGTCGGAGAAGCTCGGCGTCGTCCGCAGGACTTTTGATCTTCCAAGCTTTTCCTCTGAGATCAGTCCCATGTCTCTCAGCTGCTTCACGTGCCCGTAGGCGAGGTTCCCTCTTACTTTCACGACATGTGACTGCACCACGGGCTGGCGTAGAGCGATGTACGACAGTGTCTTCAATGGGCCTGGAGTGAGTAGTTGCCTCGTTGCCAGGCGTTTCACGCTCTTTGAGTATTCGGGTTTCAGCTGCATGACGTAGCGACCGTCTGAGAGTTCGAGAACCTCCAGCGCTCCTGAGTCTTGAGCGTACTTCTGCTTCAGGGCTGCTGCAAGTCTCCGTATCTTCTCCTCTGAGCGTAGGTTGAGGATCGATCCTAGGACGCCGACATCAAGCGGTTTGCCGGTCACATACAGTGCCGCCTCAATCATTGAGACTTGAGTTCTTGTTCGCTCGTCCGGACCTATTTCGGATCCTGGGTTCTCAGACAACTGTTGCGGCAACCTCTGGCAAGCTGATGACTATGTCGCCTTGGTCTTCTTTCTGGCTCAAGTGCACTCGGTTCTGCATGACCAGAAACAGGAGCATGATGAACGTCCTGACCGCATCCAGCAGCGCATAGTCCTTGGTCAGTTGCAGGAATGACAATGCGGGGGTGTTGGCGGCCTTCCGGAGGAGGGTCGAGTAGAAGATCTCGATGTTCTTCTCAATGTTGGCGAGGAACTCGTCCATCTGTTCAAGGATCTCTGGGGGGCTGAGCAGGACTTTCCTTTGCGCGAGAGCGGCGCTCTCACGTTTCAGAACCTCCTCAAGCATTGTGAGCACTTGTTCGATGGATGTAGACGTGTACTCGAATCGTATGGGAAAAGGAAGGGGCGGAGGAACCTCCTCGTTCGGCCTCGCAATCGGCGGCTTCGGGGGCTCCTCCATCTTCAGCACAAGCTCAGATTTCATCCTGTGAATCATCGCAGAAGACAGGAGGGCGGTTCCAGACGCGGAGAAGTCTATGAAACCTTGCTTCTTCATCTCTGCCAGAAAGGCGTTTAGAAGATATGTGATGTTCACGTCCCAAGGTTTGATGCGGTGTAATCGAAGCAGGTCGAAGAGAATCACGTATGGCGCCCGCAGCCAGAATGGCTTCTCGGTTATGTCCACTAGGCGGTCACCTCAGCCATCGGCATCGAAACAATCTGCGAGACACCGTCCTGTATGAAGACGCCGTAGACCCTGTTCGCTCTGGAAATCGCTGTGTCCTTTAGCGACACGACAACGAACTGTGAACCCTTGGATCGTTCGAGAAGTAGCTCTGCGAGCCTCTGCGAGTTCACTACGTCCAAGTGAGCGTCGATCTCGTCAAATATGTAGAAGGGCATGGGGTGTATGGCCTGAAGTGCCAACAGGAAACAGACTGTGCTCACGGACTTCTCGCCGCCACTCGCGCTGCTGATCGTCATCTCAGACTTGCCTGGGAACTCCAACAGAACGTCAACACCCCCCTTGAAGGGATCCTCCGGTAACTCCAGCACCATCCTGCCTTTGCCTCTCCCAGTGATCTTGGCGAAGATCTCTTGGAA
>CAZUTN010000251.1:0-1731 GCA_964623365.1 uncultured Candidatus Bathyarchaeia archaeon | reverse complement strand
GTTCTTTGCGTGCACAATGCGGGGTTCGACACCCTGGTCGCCGAAACAGAGGCTGTGGCCAAGGCCCTGAAGTCGGTCGAGCCGACAACGGCTAGAGTCGAGGCGGGAAATGCGGCGGTCACGCAGTTCCGAGAGAAACTTGGCGCTGGTTGGAAGGGAAGATCGAAGTGGCTGAAGCAGCAGAAACTGGATGTCAAACCGATTCTGGACATCGACGACTACCAGGAATTCGTTCGCCAAGTGACAATGGAGATTGCACGAGTCTCCGTGGCTGCGGCGGCTGCGAAGCGTGACCTCTATGCGGTTCAAGCCGTGCGCGCGGTCGATGACATCGACAAGACGCTCAACCTCTTTGCGGGACGGATCCGAGAATGGTATGGATTGCATTTCCCCGAGCTTGACCGTATCGTCGAGAAACATGATACCTACGTTCGGCTTGTCGCGGATCTCGGATCACGATCAAACTTCACGGAAGAGAACCTTGAGAAAGAAGGCATCCCGAAGGATAGGACTCAACAGATCGCCGCATCGGCGCGCAAATCCATGGGCGCCAGCTTCCCAGAAGAAGACCTGGAGTGGCTTCGGTCGTTCTGCAAGGACACGCTGGAGCTTTTCAGGTTTCGAGAGAAGGCTGAAGCCTACGTTGACGGCGTAATGAAGGAGACGGCCCCGAGTACCGCCGCAATACTCGGGCCGCTGTTGACGGCTCGGTTGATGTCTATTGCCGGAGGCCTGGAGAACCTTGCCAAGATGCCCGCTAGTACGATGCAGGTGCTTGGTGCGGAGAAGGCTCTCTTTCGGTCCTTGAAGACGGGCGCGAGGCCACCGAAGCATGGGGTAATCTTCCAGTATGCCTCGATACATCAATCTCCTCGTTGGCAGAGAGGGAAGATCGCGCGAGCGCTTTCCGGCAAGCTCGCGATAGCCGCGAGAGTTGACGCTTTCGGGGGAGACTTCATGGGGGACAAGCTTGCGAAGGATCTGGAGAAGAAGATCTCCGAGATCCGTGAGAAGTACAAGGAGCCGCCAGTGAGAGAGGGCGACGAGGGCCGCAGGCGTGATCAGCGTCGAAGACGTTAGCCCTCACGAGCGATTCGAAGGGGTATACTGGGTCAAGTTTCAGGACAGGTCGCGTCGGCTCGCGACACGAAACCTGAGCCCCGGCCTATCAGTCTACGGCGAGGAACTGGTCAAGTTTCGCCGGAGAGAGTACAGACTCTGGGACGCTTACAGAAGCAAACTTGCAGCCGCGATACTGAAGGAGATCAAGGAGATCTCAATTACCTCGGGGAGAAAGGTGCTGTACCTTGGCGCCGCCAGCGGAACCACTGCAAGCCACGTGAGCGACATCATAGGAGAGGAGGGCTCGGTGTTCTGCGTCGAATTTGCACAACGGACGATACGTGAACTCATCGAGCACGTTTGCTCCAACAGACCGAACATGTCTCCGATACTGGCCGATGCGAGGCATCCGAGCACATACCGTTCTCTCGTGTCAGCTGTGGATGCCATCTACTGCGATATTGCACAGCCCGAGCAAGCGCGAATTCTCGCAGACAACGCGGACCTGTTCCTGAAGGAGTCGGGTAGCGCCATGATTGCTGTGAAATCTAGGAGTGTGGACGTGACCATGAGCCCAGCCGCGGTGTTCTCTCAGGAGAAGCGAACGCTCATGCAAAGAGGATTCAGAATCACAGACACAGTCCGATTGGAGCCCTATGAGAAAGACCA
>CAZUTN010000250.1:0-1745 GCA_964623365.1 uncultured Candidatus Bathyarchaeia archaeon | reverse complement strand
CTGTCGTTCTCTTGGCGTGTCCTACTCCCGATCCTTGCAGCTCTGCTGGCTCTTTCGACAACCTCGGTCTATATCGTGATCGCTAATGGCGACGTGCTCCAAGTCTACTACTATCTGTTCACCTGGCCTCTCCAGAACGCCACGGAGGTCTTGGTTACGGCGGCGCCTTTGCTTCTTCTTGCGCTCTCCGTCATGGTGGCTTTCCGTGCTCGGTTTTGGAACATCGGTGCGCATGGACAGTTCATTGCAGGTGGCCTCATGGCTGCCGTCCTCGGCGTGCAATTGGGCGTGCTCCCCTCACCGGTTTTGATGCCGCTCATCTTGGCGGCCTCTTGGCTCCTGGGCTCCGGCGTAGCCCTCATTTCTTGGTTTCTCAAAGTCAAGCGAAACCAAGACGAAGTGCTCACAACCATTCTGATTTGGTCGGCTGTCCTGTTGGTGAATGCGGGACTTCTGACAGGTCCTTTGCGTTCACCGTTTACGACCTATCCGCAGTCGCAGGAAATCTCAGCTAACGCGATGTATCCGATTCTGCTTCCGGGCACTAGGTTGCATTTGGGGACGATCCTGTCATTCGTTGTCCTGGGCCTCGTATGGTTCATGTTCAGCAAGACGACCTTCAAGACCAAGGTAGTCGCGGTAACGTCCCCCCGCGTTGCCATGCTAGAGGGAGTCAACGTCCCACGCGTCTACTTCTGGGTGGTTTTCTTCAGTGGAGGTATTGCTGGCTTCGCCGGCGCCAACGAGGTGATGGGAATTCTGCGCTACATGACGCCCTTCGTTGGGCCCAACTATGGGCTCGTGGCGCTCGCGACCGCCATGTTAGGAGGGCTAGACGCGATCGGGGTCACCATTGCGACGCTCTTCTTCAGCATGCTCATAAACGGTGCGAACGCCATGAGCTGGACAACGGGAGTCCCCTCGTTCCTTTCTGACATCATACAGGCCCAGACGCTGCTCTTTCTGCTCGTCCTGAATGCGCTCAACAACTATAGGATCGTCCTTAGGAAAGCCGCTCCTCGCCAACTCTTAGCCCCAACAAAGATCGAGGCTCCTCACCGCACTATGCCTGATGGAGCCGGACTACCTTCGCGGAAGCTTAGCATCTCCAAGCTAAGATCTCCAATCTTGATTGTAGTTCTCTTTGTCGCCTTGGCTCTCGTGGGTTTTCTGTTCCCTGAGTTCAAGGGCAGCAGCTCCGAAGCCTTTCTTGCGAGCGTGCTGGGCACCTCGATCATCATCTCGACGCCCATAATCCTGGCAGCGCTCGGAGAGACACTCTCCGAGAAGGCGGGAGTCATCAATCTGGGCATTCTGGGCATTATGATATCTGGCGCAGCTTGGGGGTTCATGAGTGCCTACTTTGCCGGATCATTCTTGGATGGCGTGATCGTCGCCGCGGTCACTGGCGCCGCGTATGGTTTGTTGTTGTCGTTCCTCATTGTCACACTTGGTGCCCAGCAGCACATCGCCGGGATAGCCGTGACGTTCTACAGCATGAATGTCGCCTATTTCTTCCATCGCGTGCTGATTGGTGCTCCCCTCGTCGAGCCCACAGTGCCACAGACGCCTCAAATCCAAATTCCGATCTTGGAATCGCTGCCTGTGGTCGGAGTTGTCTTTCGTCAGGTGCCCTACGTGTACATGGCTTTATTCATACTCCCTGCATTGGCGTTCTTCTTCTTCCGCTGGACTAGGTGGGGGCTCATAGTTCGGGCAGTGGGCGAAAATCCCCGAGCGGCCGA
>CAZUTN010000249.1:0-1748 GCA_964623365.1 uncultured Candidatus Bathyarchaeia archaeon | reverse complement strand
ACTGTTCCACCCAAAGCAGCAGCCAACGCTCGAGTCTCATCGGATCTTGTTCTGAGATCGCCCGACGGCGCTCGACCTGAGAGGACTTCGAACTCGCCTGCGTGAGGAGTGACGACGACCGGAAATCCCGCATTCTGCCTTATCCTTCCCATCGCCTTGATAGCGTCTGCATCGATGAGGGTAGGTCTCCGCAATTCCCTCAAGGTGGTGAGGATCTTCACGGCGGCTTTGGATGTCTCGCTGTGTGTTCCAAGCCCGGGCCCAATCGCGACACATGTAGATCTTTCAACATGGGGTCTTAGCGTCTCAATATTGCTCTCATTGAGGTGTCCACCGTCGAGTTTGATGGTTATCAGATTCGGAGAGAACGATGCGATGGAAGTTGCAGTTCGTTCCGGGGCAGCGACAAAGGCCAGGTCGACTCCAGCTCGGAGTGCCGCTAGGGCAACAAGAGAGGGAGCGCCTGAGTAGGTTTCGCTTCCTCCAATCACCAACAGCCGGCCGAAGTCACCTTTGTGCGCTTCCGGTGCCCTAGGTTTCGTGATGTCTTCCACGTCACCAGGGCCCGCGTAGATTTGGGCCTCACGGGGAATCCCTATTCCGACGACCTTGACCTCGCCGCAGAATTTCTCGGCTATTCGCAGGCCCGGTTTCCTTGCGTGAAACGTGACGGTGAGATCCGCGTTCAGAGCTGTTCCAAGTACGTCCCCCGAGTCAGAGTCTATTCCGGTCGGCAGGTCAACAGCGACTTTGAAGCATCTCATCTCGTTCATCGTTTCGACTGCTCGCACGATCGGCTGCCGTAGGTTGCCTTTTGCTCCCGTGCCGAGCAGAGCGTCGATGGCCACGTCGCATTTGATCGGCGAGATATGTGAAGAGTCTTGAGCTATCTCTATCTTCACAGTCTCCGTCATTTCGCATATTGCGCACCAATTCTTGTACGTCGCCTCGTCGCGTATCTCGCTGGCGATGCCGACGAGGATCAAGGTGACATGGTGCCCGCGGCTTGCCAGATGCCTCGCGGCCACTATTCCGTCTCCTCCGTTTCTTCCGGTGCCAGCGTACACCACAATGCTTGATGTTGAGGGGAATCTTGCCGCGACTTGATCCGAGATTGCTTTTCCTGCGTTCTCCATGAGTTGCAGTGTGGAGATGCCTAGGTACTCGGAGTTGCGGTCAAGTACGCGAGACTCGCGGGAGGTTATCTCACTATCAACTTCGCGAGAGATCATGAGTTTCCGACAGAACTCCTTTCGTTTTGAAGTCTTCTCTCAATTGGTATAAGGGAGTATGCCTGGAAGGTCGCTGACATACTCCACTGAGTGTGCATCAGACCAATCTGGCGCATGGTTGGGCGCAAACTCTTTTAGGTATGTTGTCCCGATCTGACGTGTCAAGAGGTTGTGCCGTTGCCCGCGGCCTTCGTTCTCGTCAATGCAGAGATAGGCTCAGAAGATGAGGTCCTGAAGCAGCTGAAATCGTTGCCAAACGTCAAAGAGTCCTACGTCGTCTACGGCGTGTACGACATAGTCGCCAAAGTGTCAGCTGACACCATGGACAAGCTGAAAGAGATCGTAACGTGGAAGATCCGAAGGCTCGACAAAGTGCGCTCGACTCTGACGATGATTGTGGTCGAGGGAACCTAGCAGATCACTTCGGCTGCTCTATGATTCTCACAATTCTGCCGGGATAGTTCCGAGTGAGAATCCACATAGGAATTGACGACACGGACTCGCTGGCAGGCGGAT
>CAZUTN010000248.1:0-1765 GCA_964623365.1 uncultured Candidatus Bathyarchaeia archaeon | reverse complement strand
ACCTCGATGCTCATCTCCTGTGGTTGTTGGTCGAGATTTGGAGCGCCCACACCGCAGACCTTCATGCAGAGCCCGCATTCCAAGCAGTGGTCCCTATCGATTGTGTAGACAAGTGGTACGGCTTGCGGAAATGGGACGTAGATCGCTTTGCGGATTCCTAGGCCTTGATCGAACTCGTTAGGGACTTCCACGGGGCAGTGCTGGGCGCATACTCCACATCCGGTGCACTTGGTTTCGTCGACGTATCGTGGTTTCCTGGTGATCTTGGCTAGGAAGTCTCCCGCCTTTCCCGTGACTTCTCTGACCTCGGAGTAGGGAAGCAGCTGAATGTTCGGATGCCTTGCGGCATCAACCATCTTCGGGGTCATGATGCAGGCGGCGCAATCTAGAGTGGGGAAGGTCTTGTCGAGCTGTGACATCTTCCCACCAATGCTCGGCCTCTTCTCCACTACGTACACTTTGAAGCCTTGGTCCGCGAGGTCGAGCGCGGCTTGTACTCCTGCGATGCCGGCCCCGATGACCAGTGCAGGTTTCGCCATCTCATATCACATCTTGAAGGGGCTAGGACCCAGCTTTCTGATCTGCTCGGTGAACTCCCGAACGGTCGTTGCGAACTTCTCTCCTTCGGAACTGGAAACCCATTCCAGCCGAAGTCGTTCAGGCTCGATCCCCATGTCCTGAAGCATGAGGGTCATCGCATCGAACCTGCGCTCAGTCTTGACGTTCCCATCAATGTAGTGGCAGTCGCCGGGGTGGCATCCACAGATTAGGACTCCATCGGCGCCTTTTGTGAGCGCATCCATGACCAAGGCAGGATGCACCATGCCGGAACACATCACGCGTATTATTCGAACGTTCGTAGGATACTGTATCCGTGACGTTCCCGCCAAGTCTGCTCCGGCATACGAGCACCAGTTGCAGCAGAAACCGACTATGAGGGGTTCGAACTGTGTTGACTCAGCCATGACAACGTGCCTCGATTCTTGAGTTCACTTTTCTGAAACGGTCACTCCTAAGCCTCTTTGAAGCGATCTCCACCCGCTGGACGGCGCCCATAAGACGCCTCGTTGACTCTTATATTTCGCCAAATCCACCCGAATCCGTGGACCGTAGTATTCGACCAGCCAAGCAGGTCAGCGGGCGACTCTCCAGTGAGGATCAACATCAGAGAGACAAGCTTTGCCCAGATGAAGGGCCGCACGTTCCAGATCGTGCAGGTCACAGACAACCTATGTGAGTTCTGTCGCCAGCCCGTGAGTGTAGACGAGGCCAGAGGGAAACTTTTCACCATATCAACCTTCAATGATCATCACAGTCTGCTTGCAAGAGCGGCAGCACACGACAGGGTCGAAGTGGACCTTGAAGAGAACCGGATCTACGTCTTCGACCACGCGTACCCTTGCGTATTTCACCCCGGATGTTTGAGGAGAGCCTAGTCGAGGAGCTCCACAGCATCGTTCTTGAGTTCCAAGATCTTCTTCTGCTAGGCATGAACCGAGCGAAGGCATCACATAGCCTTGTAAACGTATTCGTTTTCCTTCTCACCCACTTCCGTCACTGCTCCACGTTTTCTCAGGGCGAGCATGTGGTCGAGCAACTGTTTTCGGCCAAGGCCGGTCGATTCTGAAAGCTCCTTCATGGTTAGTGGTCCCTTGTTCCTGAGCTCAACCAGAAGCATTTGACGTCGCATCTCGTCGATCATGACATCCTCGGCTATCTGGTTGTAGCGCTCCGTCTCACTAGCCTTGGCTCCGACAACTGAGAG
>CAZUTN010000247.1:0-1779 GCA_964623365.1 uncultured Candidatus Bathyarchaeia archaeon | reverse complement strand
CGATCTTTCTCACAAAGTTCGTAAACCACGCAACGATAGTTCACCGGCGTGATCAGCTTCGCGCTAGCAAGATCCTGCAGGGCCGCGCCTTCAAGAACCCTGGGATCTCGTTCGTTTGGGACTCTGTTGTCGAGGAGGTTCTTGGTGAGCAGAAGGTCGATGGCGTTCGAGTCAGAAACGTCAAGACGGGCAAACAGGACGTGCTCAAGTGCGACGGCGTATTCATCGCCATAGGCCACCAGCCCAACACCGCAGTATTCCAAGGTCAGATTGAGCTGGATCAGAAAGGATACGTTGTTGTCGGAAAAGGAACCGCCACCAGTGTGGAAGGAGTCTTTGCGTCGGGGGACGTACGTGACTTCCATTACAGACAAGCGATAACGGCCGCCGGAGACGGGTGCCGTGCAGCGATGGATGCAGAGGACTATCTGGAAGAGGAAGGCCTACGGGTCCAGTAGATCGCATCGCCTTCTTGAACTGGGCGACCTCTTGACACGGTCGCATCGGTAACACATTTATCGTCTAGCGTTCAAGTTGCAGGGTAGCGGTCAGAAGATGTTCCCAAGAATTCTCGATCAGATCCAAGAAATCATGAACAAAGAGGTCGCCACGGCCAAGCCTGAGGATCATCTGGTCGCTGCGGCAAAGACGATGCTTGAGAGAAAGATCGGTTGCGTCGTCGTAGTTGAGCGAGAGAAAGTCATCGGAATAGTAACCGAGGGCGACCTAGTGACGTGCGCCGCGTCTGGACACGACCCGAACCGCACACTCGTCAGAGACATCATGAAGGGTCCTCCCGTGACATGTAGTCCGCAGGCGCGCATAGAGGAAGCCTACGCGCTCATGAGGCGTAACAGCATACGCCATCTCCCAATCGTCGGAAAAGACGGCGCGCTTGTCGGTATCGCAACAATGAAGGACCTAATCTCGTTCGGAAAACTGATCCTATAGCAACGACGGCATCTCTAGACCTGAGGGGCGAGGCACAGCAACTATTTCACGTGTCTTGATTCATCTTCGGATTCGGACCGCAGCCGGAAGCAATGCAACCTTGACCGACCTTACACCGATGCGTGAGCACCCAGACTGAGCAGTGTGTTGAGGATTCAACGGTGGATTAGTGATCGGGTCTACTCTGATTGGTTAGCTGGGCTTGTCGTCAGTGGTTTCGGTGCCATGTTGAGAGCGGTTTGATCCTTCTAATGGTTTTCCGCATGTTCGGTTCCCTACTTTGCTGCTTTGTAGAGGGCGTAAACGACCATCAGGTAGGCAAGGGCCCTGATTACGATCAAGGGGGCCGTTAACATCGCGTTCAAGCTGCTTCCACCCCAAGCGGCGACCATAGAGTTTGAAGTAGACTCCAGCAATTTCCTTCTTCCTGAAACCTGGTTCCGACGATAAGAGCGGTTTGATTACGCACGCGTAGATGAAATACACTTGCGGAGATAGACCGCGCTTGTTCGGAACAGCCACCATCTCGTACAGTTCGAAGGCGGCGTCAATCTCCTCCGGCTGCAGATTGAAGCCATGCCGAGCAGAAGACAGCATGAAGCACTCTGCAGAATAGCCCTTGGCAAGTTCCACGCGATGCGCATAGTAGTACACGCAGTCGAAGCCCTTCTTCAACGCCCGCTCTATCTGGTCGCGCTTGCTTCCAGCGTACAAGGTCAGGGCTTTGAATCATTGGTTAGGCGCCCGGGGTGGGATTTGAACCCACGCGGCCCAAAGGACCAACAGCTTGCTTGGTCCAATTCCTTGCGATCTCGAGGTTCAACGCCC
>CAZUTN010000246.1:0-1790 GCA_964623365.1 uncultured Candidatus Bathyarchaeia archaeon | reverse complement strand
TGACATTGAAGCGAAAGCGAGCTGGAGCGCGCGTGGAGGATCCGAGCGTCGAGGCATTGAAGGAGGTGATGAAGGCCCTGAAGGCCGCAATGGACATCACCAAACCGAGCGAAGTCGAAGCTACTCTTCCGAGGGGCCCGTTCACTTACGAGCCCATTCCACAGACGTATGATGCTCGAATCCCAGCGATGACCAACGAGCTCGCCGACGTGGCCGAAGAGGCGATAAACGCGGCTCTCGCCGAAGGAGCGCGACGCTCCTCGGGCACTGTTCTCGCCAGCGAATGGGAAAGATACGTGAAGACATCTGCTGGAGCCGAAGGCAGAGACAAGGGAACTAACATCGAACTCTCAGTCCGAGCTTTCGTCACCGATGATTCAAGCGGTCAAGGCAACAGCTGCGCCACCAGACTCGAGGATTTCAATCCCAGATCCGCGGGAGCGGAAGCGGGCAAGATCGCAAACCAGGCCAGGGATCCAGTCTTCGGCGATGAAGGCAAGTACACGGTATTGTTTGGCCCAGCCATAATGGCGGAATTTCTTAGCAGAACGGCGGACTTTGCTTCTGCCTACTCCGTGGATCTCGGTCTCTCGTTTCTGGCTGGAAGGATAGGTCAGAATGTTGCTTCTGAGAAGCTCACACTGATTGATGACCGACGCTTCCCCGGGGGAATGAACTCCTGTTCCCTTGATGACGAGGGCTATCCGACCCAACGGACGGCGATCATCGACCGAGGTATTCTGAAGACGTACCTGCACAGCTCGTATAGCGTCGCCAAGTATGGGGGAGAGCTGACTGGCAGCGCGTTCTATGTCGGCGGAACTTGGGGGATAGCTCCTGTGGCTCTCAACGTCATCGTTGAGCCCGGAGAATACCGCGAAGAGGACCTCTTTGAGCAAGTCAAAGAGGGACTCTACCTCACGAACGCTTGGTACACGCGATTCCAGAACTATCAGACGGGCGACTTCTCATCCATCTGCAGGGACGGCGCGTTCCAGATAAAGAACGGTGCAATTGAACGGTCGCTGAAAGGACTGCGTATTAGCGACAACATGCCCCGTATACTACGGTCAATAATCTCGCTGTCTAGGGAAAGGAAGTGGATCAAATGGTGGGAAGTCCCGACTCCCGTGTACATCCCTCACATAGTCGTCGAAAATGTTGGGATTACCAGAGCCACGAAATAGCTGTGCGTGTTATCGCTCTGCACAGCAATGATCTCATGCAAAGGTGGAGCTGCCCTGTCACGTAACCTCCCGAGTTGTATGATTCATCCCCTCTATCTCCTCCATTCATTTCCATATGGAGGACTTCTCGTTCACGAAGGCAAGTTCTTGAGAATGAACTCAGGTCGGTCCATTCAGCTGATTCACGCAACGCACCGAATCCTCGCTCTCGATGGACTTCCGTGCATATGCGCTGAGAGTGACAAGAGAACAAGTCTTGGTAGAACCGATTACAGGGCACAGGAACTGTATTTGACTCAACGCCCTCGTGCGTGACACAAATCCCTACAGAAGGCAAATCGATCTCGGAAAGCAAGTGCCATGTGCACAAATCAACATATATGATGATAACTACAAACCTCATTTAGATCAAATGAGGCGTTCCCCATTCTCAAGCTGTGAGCGAGCAGATGACGATCGAACACGGATGGAAGGTGGCTGCTTGCTTTCTCGCGTATAACGAGGACGAGACTATCGCAGAAGTCCTCGCGAAAGCGTCGCCTCACGTCGATCAACTGCTTGTGGTCGACGACGGGAGTGGGGATGACACTGGTGCGATAGCGA
>CAZUTN010000245.1:0-1796 GCA_964623365.1 uncultured Candidatus Bathyarchaeia archaeon | reverse complement strand
CCTGCCTGCGTGAGGAGCGTCTCCTCAAGCTGGTCAAGTCGCCTCATGATCAGCCGTAGAGCATCTCTGACTTGGAGTGCCGCAGCGGTATCCAGAATATCGCTTGAGGTGGCCCCCAAGTGAACGTACCGTCCGCTCTTTCCGCAGGCTTCTGAGAGGACTTCGACGACGGCGGCCGTCTCATGTTTCGTCTTGGCTTCGATCCGTTTCACGCGCTCAAGCCGTACAGTTCGGGTTGACGCTTTCTTCGAGATCGTAGCAGCATCACTCGCAGGAATGTCTCCAACCTTTGCTTGAGCGCGCGCAAGGGCAGCCTCCACGTCGAGCATACGCTGCAACCTGTTCTCTTCGTCGAAGATCCGTCTCATCTCCGACGAGCCATACCGACCCGAATCTATGGGTAGAATCGCCATCGAACAACGCTCCAGGGACAGACATATCAAAACAGCTGTTGGTATAAAGGCCCTGCCAACGCGAGGCCGGCCATTGGGTGCCATTGCCGCAGTCTTCTCGAAGTCTAGAATCGACGCGCCTCGCCTGGTTGTGAAGATGCTTTGCGCGATGCAACATCGCGCTCAGGACGCGGCGGCGGTCGCTTGGGACAGCAACCTTGAGTCAGCTCCTACGCCAACTCGTCTAAGAGTGTCGTCGCCAGCGGAGAACTCAGCAATCGGCTACGGTTTCACGCGGATACTCCCAAGCGACAATCTGCAGCCCGTCCGAGCAGGCGGAGGATGGCTCTGCGTGGACGGCAGGATCGTGTCACGTCGGATGCTGGTTGGGGGAGAAGAGGCAGCTCGGCTTCTGGAGAACGAGCTGAGCCCAGAGAAGTTCTCCTCGATTCAAGACACGATAGACGGAACGTACTCGCTCTGCTTCTGCACCAGGGAAGGATTGTTCGCTACAAGGGACCCGTTGGGCCTGAAGCCCATCTTCATCGGCAGACGCGACAGCTTGGCCGCCGTTGCAACCGACCGCAAAGCGCTATGGGCTGTGGGAATACGTGAGGCAACGGCTCTGCCTCCTGGGAGTTGTTTGAAAGCGACTCCGGAGAAGTCAATCGTTGAGTCTCCCAAGCGTGACCTGAACACAAGCGAAGCACCGTCACATGAGGGAGCAAGATCAGGGGATCTGTTGCGGTTGCTAGTCGAATCGGTCTCAATTCAGACGATGGGGCTCAACGCAATTGCTGCTGGGTTCTCGGGAGGCCTCGACAGCACGGTCCTCGCCAAGATCGCGAAGGATGCCGGGGTAGACACGCTTCTCGTGACGGTTGGGATTGGCAGGACTCCCGAGATGGGCGTGGCTGAGTCGACGGCGAGGGTCATCGGATTACCCATCGTCATGAAGCAGCTTTCCAAGAATGATGTGGCTGAGTCTCTTGATCGCGCACTTTGGCTCGTCGAAGAACCAAGCCTGATGAAGGTCAGCATAGCCTTGGCGATGCACTGGACCGCGCAGGTCGCGCTCAAGAACGGGCGATGCGTGGTCATTCTCGGGCAAGGCAGCGATGAGCTCTTCGGCGGATACAAGAGGTTTGCCACAATCCTCGGCGAAAGCGGAGCCGAAGCGTGCGAAGAAACCATTCTCGAAAGCATTCGCAACGCGCATGAAGCGAACTATCAAAGAGACGAGCAAGCGGTCTCTCCGCTACGAGCTGAGCTAAGGCTTCCCTTCGCGACAAGGAAGATCACAGAGCTTGCCTCAAGAGTGCCTCTGTCCATGAAAGTCCGGTCATCCTCCGACAACCTCAGGAAATGGATTCTTCGTGACGTGGCCATCAAGCTCGGCATTCC
>CAZUTN010000244.1:0-1804 GCA_964623365.1 uncultured Candidatus Bathyarchaeia archaeon | reverse complement strand
TCATCGAGCCTCACCTGAACACGAACCTTCACAGGATCCTCGCTCTGCATGATACCGACGATTGTGCCGGTTTTTTGGACTCTCATACTAGCACGCCGCCTCGGTCATGATGCTAGGACTCCAATATGACCTGTTCGCTTGACAACGTAAGAACAGGTGCTTGCCGTACACGCAGTGCTTCTGCTATTCTATGTGTACTCTGAAGAGGTCTATGTCAGGTCCAAGCTGGTCCAGGAAGTCTCTGGCAGCTCGATTGACGTCCCTGGACTGAGTAATGTATCGGCCCACGACGACTATGTCTGCCTGTGCGTCCAGCGCTGTCTTGAGGTTACTCGGTTCTATTCCTCCAGCAACGGCAACGAGCAGTTTCTCTTCCTTGAACGCCTTCTTGATTTCGCCGACTAGGCTCCACCTTGGCCCTCCGCCCTTCTCCTCATCGATTCCTCTATGGATGACGACGACATCTGGGGGTTGTTCGTAGCTTGTCAGTGTGCGAAGCGGATCTGAGACATCCATCATGTCGACAATGGAGTAGACGCCCAACCTCTTTGCTTCGTAGATGAACTTGTCCACCGTGTCTCTTGACGCGAGTCCTGAAGCGACCACGGCGTCGGCTGTCTCTTCGAAGGCAACGTCGACCTCCACTTGGCCGACGTCAAGTGTCTTGAGGTCTGCTATGATGAATGAGTCCTTCGCGACCGTTCGCAACTCGTGAACGATCCCCGCGCCGTACTTCTTGACCAGCGGGGTTCCAGCTTCAAGTATGATCCTGTCGCTCGCAGGGAGTTGCTGAAGGATCTCTTTGGCTTTCTCGACATTTGTTACGTCGAGTGCGACTTGAAGGTAAGGTGGGTTCCAAAGACGGGGGACCCTGAATCCCATGATCGGGTGTGTCGCCCTATCCTTGTCATACATGACCTTCTCAAGGCTTGGATAGTTTGTCACTGCTCGCCTCAAAGCAAGCTTCGTCGCGCCATAGTTGTAGTGATATATCCTGCGGTAGTCTCGGGCGTCGGGGTGGATGAAGACGCTGCATATGATCACCCAGTCGTCGACCTTGTCCTTCGGTATGATGTCCTCCTCAACGGCATCCGCGACTGCTTTGGCAACAGCCGCTTGAGCTGGGCCGAAGATTCTTGCTGCGTCGTCCATTCCTTTGACGGTCACTTTGGGAACGATTAGCGTGTGAGGTTTCGGCGGGAGATTCGGCCGAATCACCGCCAGAAGCGGCGTGTGACCGGCCGATAGGTTTGTCAAACCGCTTACGAACGCCTGGCCAACCGGCCCGTTCTTCTCCCCAACCACGAGGTCGACATGCGCGATCTCGGGCTCCTTGCCCACGAGCGCCTCGCCTATGAGAAACATGATCTCATCCACGGAATAGACGCTTACCGCAATCTATGCAAGCGCTAGTTGAGTCATGTTTCTCTTAAATGAGTTGTCACGTACGAACCACGGCCTAGCACCCTCTGTGAGGACTGATATCAGCGACTGCGCTGCGCTCGACTCTTTCAAGGGCATCCAGACGAGTCTTTTCTAGACAGTATCTGACGGGTTCTCTTCGGTCTGCGACCCCGCCTCCGACTCCCTAATTCGGCTCCTCAGGGTGGAAGCCTCGTTCTCGGATTCAGATAACTTTCGTTGGAGTTCCTGTATCTTGGATTCGAGCTCTCCAATCTTGCCAGTGATTTCTCTGCTCTTAGCTTCAGCGGCTGCTTTTGGCACGGATTCAGCGAGCTTCGCTTCCAAGTCTCGACCTCTTGACTCTGCTGAGCTGAGCTTCTCGCGGGTTTCACTCAACGCA
>CAZUTN010000243.1:0-1807 GCA_964623365.1 uncultured Candidatus Bathyarchaeia archaeon | reverse complement strand
ACGAGTCGAAGCCGATCGCGGTTACGATTGTGCCGATATCAAACTCCAGTTCCTCAGGCTTCTCGTTGAGGTCGATCGCTTTCTTCTCACACACCTCGAGGCACTTGCCACACTTGTTGCATATCTTCTCGTCGATGACGTAGGCCTTGGGCACGGCGCCTTCGAAGGGGTTGTAGATAGCTTTTCTCTTGGTGAGGTGGAAGTCAAATTCGTTCGAGGTCTCAACCGGGCAGACGCTCTCGCAACGGGCGCAAGCATCGCATCTTTCGGAGACGAATCTCGGCTTCTTGATGATCTTGACCTTGAAGTTTCCTATGTAGCCGTCAACATTACTGATTTCCGAGTTCGTGAACAGTTTGATGTTCGGATGCGAGGCGACCTGCTTCATCATCGGGCCTAGGGCATCCATCGCGTACTCGCCCGTCGGGTACAGAGTGTTGAGCCTTGCTGTCTTTCCTCCAATAGTTGGTTGCTCCTCGACGAGACAGACCTCGAAACCTCTTTCTGCTAGATCAAGCGCGGCCCTCATGCCTGCCACGCCGGCGCCTACGACCAGCGCTCTCTCCGTGACAGCGACGGATTTCTTCTGGAGCGGCTCAAGAAGACGCGCCTTTGCGACGGCGATTCTCACGAGGTCCTTTGCCTTCTTAGTAGCCTTCTCTGGCTCAGCCGAGTGCACCCATGAACAATGCTCTCGAATGTTAGCCATCTCGAAGAGGTACGGATTGAGACCGCCTTCCTCGACAACTTTCCTAAAGGTCGCTTCGTGCATTCTAGGCGAGCATGAGGCAACGACAACCCGGTTCAGTTTCTGCTCGCTGATGTCCGTCTCTATCATGGCCTGGCCAGGGGATGAGCAGGTATACAGATAGGTCTTGGCGACGACAACGTTCGGCAACTTCTCCGCGTACTGCCTGACAGCCTCGACATCCACGACGCCGGCTATGTTGATTCCACAGTGACAGATGTAAACCCCGATTCTAGGCTCCGGTGATGTGGTCATGGCAACTTCACGATTCCTTGAGAACTATCGAGGCCTTCATTGCTGCCGCGCTTGCGTGGGCAACTGAATCTGGGATATCCTTCGGTCCTTCAGCAACCCCTGCTGTGAAGATGCCTCTCACAGGAGTCGTCACGGGATCGATCTTCGGATTCTGCGTTGCAAAGAATCCGTCTTCAGCTACTGGAATCGAGAGTAGCTTTGCAAAGTCTCCGTTCGCTGCGGGCCTCAGACCTGCCGACAGCACTACTAGGTCTACTTCTTCATCAACAAGCTCGCCGGCCTCAATGTTCTCCGCGCGAACGATGAGGTTCTTCGTTGCTGGAACTTCAATGATCTCGGCTACTCGGCCTTTGACGAACCTGATCTTGAATTCATTCTCCGCCCTTCTGTAGAATTCTTCAAACCCTTTTCCAAAAGCTCGGATATCCATGTAGAAGATTGTGAGGTCAGCGCCGTGGACGTGCTCTTTGACCAACTCGGCCTCCTTGATGGCGTACATGCAGCAGACTCTGGAGCAGTAGTCAATCCCCACCTTCTCGTCTCTCGAGCCCACGCATTGAACAAACGCAACCTTTCTCGGGATTCTACCATCAGAGGGACGCAACACATGTCCGCCGGTAGGACCTGAAGCGCTCAGTAGCCTTTCAAGGGCGAGGCCCGTTATCACATTGTCGTACGTTCCGGCCCCGTACTCCGGCTTCCTAGCGATGTCGAAGATTTCGCAGCCCGTGGCCACGATTATGGCCCCGACCTCGATGCTCATCTCCTGTGGTTGTTGGTCGAGATTTGGAGCGCCCACACCGC
>CAZUTN010000242.1:0-1820 GCA_964623365.1 uncultured Candidatus Bathyarchaeia archaeon | reverse complement strand
GTTCGCGCAGCCACCGAGCAACAGCGTAGAGAGTCGGATTGCCGCTCACGTCGGCAACAGGGATTCGAATGTTCATCTCTTGAAGTAGAACCGCGCTCTCATAGGCGGGCATTGTCGCGAAGACAACGCTCGCCCAATGCATCCTACCCTTCAACTGTTCGGCGACAGCATCATCGCTCGCAGGCATTGCAGCGTAGGTGAACGCGACTCCGTTCGCCCACATCAGACTTCGACCCATAGAACCAGAGGGAACCCCAAAGCTCTGCATCTCCAGCAATGCCGCCAAAGGGTACTCGACGACCTCATGTATGACGATCTCTTCCCAAGGCTGATATGTTATCTTGACCATCTGTCACCACACTGCGAGATACAAGACCATGAACCAATGGATAACGATTCTGAAGCCAAACAAATCAAACCCCTTCTTATTCGGCCATGATACGGCTCTCGTCCCAGTGACCTAGGCGCCAAGAAGATTCGTCATACTACATGAAAGATGGTGGGCCGGACCGGGATCGAACCGGCGACCTTCGGCGTGTAAAGCCGACGTTCAAGTCAAGCGCGTGCTTTCTAACCAGCTGAACTACCGGCCCAAGTCGGGCTAGCTTTCCATTCTCTCTGTGATAATGCTTAGGGTCTTCTCCAACTGCGTCTGATCATACAAGCAACTCCGGAATGCTCCTTGAAGACAAGCTTTAGGTCCGGTTCAGCCATTCGTAGGACCATGCCTTTGCTCCATGTGGAGAAGCACGGACAGGTTCTAGACAAGGAAGCGAGCGACGTACTGAGTTTCTTCGAAGAATGCTATGGTCGTCTTCGACCCGAAGGTCTGAATCTTGTCGAGATTGTCCTCTTTGAGAATGACCGACTATGGCGGAGCCACATGGCGGCAGAACGAAGAAGAGCCGGGGTGTCGTCTGCAGAGTTCGATGACGCCTTCATCGCCACTCATGACGCGTGGACGGGAATTCCCAGGATCTCGATCTCTCTAGAGCGCCGGAAGGCGCTGACTCAACTCATCTGGGAGGGGGCCCTTCACCACGAGGTCGGCCACTCGATCCTACATGGAAGTCTTGAGTACTACGTCTTTCCCATGCCGAATGCTCTCCTGAATGTCGCGCGTGAATTCCCCACGTTGACAAGCCAGCTTACAGACATACTGTACCTTCTCACGCTGGCCGTCAAGGACATGGAAGTCACCAAGTTGCTTGCTTCGAATGGGTATGTTGAAGACCAAGCCGCCTATGCACGATTTGTCATGAAACCCACCGAACAGGATCAGCATGCATGGGGTCTCTCCTCAATTGCTGCTGAAGCAAGAGTTCTCTGTCTCGTCGGAAAGCTCAAGGACATCGCCGCTGCCACGGTCCTAGCCTCGAGACCTGAAGACCCTCGGGTTAGCGTCAAAGAGATCGAAGAGTCAATCGGATATTTCCCACAAGAGACGCGTACAGTGTTGCTCGATGTGATGACCAAGATCCTGAACGATCTGGGCAAGGACACGTTCGCCAACATGCAATCAGCCGCGGCCATCCTTGCTGCCAGGCTGATTGGACCTGTGATGACAAGCACGACTTCACGCTAGCTCTCTTGGGTCGTTTTCCTCTCCGCCAAGGGTCTCTGGTCGTCTCTCCCAGGCCGCATTCCTGTCCAACGCGAGGCAAGAAGTAGTTTTATCTGATTTGAGGCATCGAAGAGGGCTTGGCATCATAGTCTTGAATATCGTTCACGTGGTGGGAACCGGAACCATCGGCGAACCGCTGATCGGCCTCCTTGCGGATTTCCGCGGAGAGCTGGGAATCGATGAGGTCACATTCTCG
>CAZUTN010000241.1:0-1831 GCA_964623365.1 uncultured Candidatus Bathyarchaeia archaeon | reverse complement strand
TGCCTTCCGGTGGACTGACGCGAGGCGTTGTGAGCGACACGATCGTCCTTCCCTACAACGACCTTGAAGGAACGCGAAGAATTGTGCGCAAGAACAAACTCGCTTGTGTAGTCGTTGAACCAGTACTGGGCGCGGGCGGAATGATACCAGCTGACCAAGGGTTTCTGAGAGGGCTCCGCGAACTCTGCGACGAAAACGGCTCCTTGCTTGTTTTCGACGAAGTGATAACCGGGTTTAGGCTCGGCCTGGGCGGAGGCCAAACTTGCTTCCAAGTCAAACCAGACTTGACGATCTTGGGAAAGATCATCGGAGGGGGACTGCCAATCGGAGCTATTTCCGGACGGCGCGACATCATGGAACACATGGACCACACCAAGTACTCCGGCGATGACTTCTGCTTCCAAGGAGGAACCGGCGCAGCAAACGTCCTCACGCTTGTCGCCGGCGAAGCAACGATCAACACGCTTCGTGACGAGCCTGTCTACCACAAGATCGATGGCCTAGGTGAGATCGCAAGGAGTCGACTCTCGGAGATCTTTGACCGATTCGGCATCGACGCCCGAGTCACTGGCATAGGCTCGTTGTTTTCGATTCACTTCACCAAGCAGAAGAACGTCCGCGATCTCAGACACCTTTCCGAGCCTCACAAGGAGCAATCGAAGCGGATTTTCAGATACCTTCTCGACAATCGCATAGTGATGCTCACGCCTGAACTGTTGCACGGGGCCATATCCTATTCACATTCTGAGAGCGAGATCGACGCTCTAGTATCGCATATTGAGGAGTACGTGAAAACGCAAACGCACGTGCCCTAACCTGATCGGCTCTACGAAGGTCTTCAGTCGAACTAAGGGGCCATCCCAACTCACAGCGTAGCGTGGACTATTGGGAGATCGATCATCGTCTTCAGGCCTGGGCTTGTCGCGACGACGTTCGGTATCGAGTTCACAACGATCGCTGCCGTCGCTTGGTCACCTTGGACTCCTCCACGAATCGTCAGGTCAATCGGGGGCACTCCCTCGATCATTATGGAGTCTCGCGGATCCTTTGCGCCGACGTACATCCTCAAGTCAAGCACGACTCGCTCCCTTCCGGTAGCTATGCCTCTTGCGACCTGTCGCACGCCGGCAACCATTCCTTCGGCAACGTCAATGTAGGAGGTTCGAATTCGCTGCTCAGCGACGACCGGAGTGATTTGCTCCTGAACGTCTTCGAAGTTCCATCCGAGCGCAGCGCCGATCATCATCGCCGATTCGGGAAGCCCCACATGCTTTATCTTGCCTTCTTTGACCAATCCCTGAAACTCCTTGACGCTCAGCCCTGCCCCCGTCTTCTTCTGAAGTTGCCATCTTCTCTTCGAAGTGTCCACGATGCGTTCAGCGGCGACCGATTCGACCGTCTGACAGACTGCTGACATCACCACAGCAAGAGTGTCCATCACAAAACCGGGGTTAACTCCGGTACCGAGAACAGTCACTCCCTGAGCTTTGGCGCCTTCGTCAATCTTTCTAGCCAGCTCCGGGTACTTCCCATACGGATATGACAGCTCTTCCGAGGTTGAAACGACGTCTGCCTTCGCGTTCACGCACTCGAGGATTTGCGCGGAGATATTCGGCATATACGATGAGGTGGCATGCACAACGATGTCGGGTGAAGTCTTCTCGAAAACCTCGCGCGCACTAGGAGAGACAACCACCCCCGTCCGTTTGGCTAGCCCCGCAACTTCTCCGAGATCCTTGCCAACTTTCTCTTCGTCCGTGTCAACTGCGCCAACAATCTTTGCCCAAGATTTTCTGCTCAGCACATTGACTATCCCCGAACCTATGGGACC
>CAZUTN010000240.1:0-1840 GCA_964623365.1 uncultured Candidatus Bathyarchaeia archaeon | reverse complement strand
TGTCATGCGCCGAGTCTTTCGCCGCCTCCTCAAGAACGCGGACACGGAGACTTGGGGCGAGAGCATCTGGGTGTACGTGCGACCTAAAGGCCGGATCGAAACCTTCATGGTTGGCGTGCCCATGACCACCATCTTTCGTGACGAAGAGAAGGCTATGCTTCACTTCGATGTGCCAGAGGAGCCTACCCGGGACATCGCGGGCTGAAGAGCGAACGGCGTACCGGGGCTCCAGAAGAAGCACACAATCTCATTGACTTCTCCGAGTGGATCTCAGGATGAAACCCCGGGAACGGGTTCTCAAGGCTCTCAAGCACGAGGAACCTGATAGGGTGCCTAGGTTCGAGATCTGGATCAACGACGAGGTGGTCACTGAACTGGGTTGCGAGGACCTGCAGAGCGCACACGTCAAACTGGGGCTGGATTGCATCATGATACCCACCCAGATACCCGTAGGGAGTAACTACTGGAGAGATGGACTCGACGAGTGGGGGCAACTGTGGAAGAACGGTGTCTACGTCAACGGCTCGGTAGCCACAGAAGCGGACTTGGAACGGTACAGCCCGCCGTTGAACTATGTTGATCAGTTCTTCGATGTCAACAAGATTGAACAGACTAAGGAGATTTTCCCGGACTACTGTTTCATCTACGGTTCTCACATAGGCCCTTTCACGATGGGATACATGGCCATGGGCTTCGAACGGTTCTTCCACGCAATACGTCGCAAGCCCGCGCTCGTTCACAAGTTTTTGAGCGCTCGCGCAGATTGGTGCATAGCCATGTGTCTTAAGGCGGCCAACCTGGGAGTCGATGCTATCGTTCTCGGCGACGATGCAGCCCATCGAGGAGGACCGATGATCTCCCCCCAGATGTGGCGCGAATATGTGCTCCCATGTCATCGCCGAATTGTTGAGGAACTGAACGTGCCCGTAATCTGGCACAGCGACGGAGCCATGGAATCACTATTGCCAATGGCTATTGAGGCAGGGTTCGTCGGCGTCCACGGACTTGAACCTGCGGCGGGGATCGATCTTGGAGAAGTGAAGCGAAGATTCGGTGAAGATCTTGTTCTGGTTGGCAACGTGGATGTCAACGTTCTTTGCGGCTCTGATATCGAGGCTGTGCGTCGAGAAGTGAAGCGCTGCATGCAACAAGGGGCGCCGAGCGGTGGCTACATGATATCCAGCTGCAACAGCCTCTTCGGAGGTATGAACCCGGCCTTGATAGTGGAGATGTACCGGTACGCGGGAGAGATCGGCCTCTACGAATACCTTCCCTTGTCAGCCCGACAAGAACAGGAGTCTGCGCATGGCAATCCGTAGAGAACTGGACGATACCCTTTCCCGCTGAACGCGCCTTGCGCGCTTTGGCTCGCAAATGAGTTCGTAGGGATTCATCGCTGCGTCAACCTGCCAATCTGTACTGCGTTCCCGGCCGAGTCAGATTCCGGTTCTCTTGGCAAGTCTGTACGCAGCTACTTTCTTCGCGTCGTCGGCCGCTTTCGCCGTAACAAACGCCTCGTCGGCGCTGCATAACGGTTCAATCACGGCGCCTTTTCTCACAGATTCAGCAAAGAGCTGAAGCATGACCTTGATTGGCTCGTTCCTCGGAAGGTCAAAAGTCGTCTCGACGTTTCGTGAGAGCTGTTCGAGATCGTCAAAGCTTTGAGGCCTCTTGCGAAGCTTCGGTGGCGGGAACCCGACCTTGAGGCCTGCAGGCGTGTAGGTGACCTCGTAGTACTCTCCTTCCGTTTCGAGCTCAAGGCGACGTCTTCGAATCCCCGCGTACCGAGCCTCGACATACGAACGCGTCCCTCCGTAGTCAAGCTCGATCATGCATTCGT
>CAZUTN010000239.1:0-1856 GCA_964623365.1 uncultured Candidatus Bathyarchaeia archaeon | reverse complement strand
GAGCGCGGAACGATCATAGCATTCGCTTCTTGTTCTGTCTCGATCTCTTCGTTGACATGTCACGGGTTTCGGGTATGTGTGGGCTGCCTCATGTCTTAAGGTTGAGTCCCGATCCGCTAGCCATTAGTAGACGAGCCTCATATCACTTTGTTCCAGTCGACGTGAACTCTGCGAGTCAGGCGTGAGACGGAGGCCGTGACACTGCTATCGAAGCAACGCCAGCCAGCGCTCGATGAATCGCTGCTGGGGCTCTGCAGTGAGATCGCCGGCAAGAGTGCGGTGGCCGGGGTTTGTGAATGCGGAGAGAGCGCCTTCTCTGCTCGGCCTGAAGGCTGCGGTCTCCTTCTCATCATGGAAGACTATGCAGAGGGTCTACGCTACCACACCCGACGAGTAAGCGGCATGCGTGTAACGCTATTGGCAGCCGACAGATTCCTTGTGGAGCTCGACGCTCAGAATGGTGCGATGGGCGAGTTCATTGTGGAACGACTCCTAACGCCGTACAGCCCGGTTCGAAATGAGGATCTTCTCCGATCCATCGAAGTCAACGCCAAGGAGCGAATTCTGCGCGAAGAACTGCTGGAGCTTGTTCTTGAGTACGGAGAGATGGCAAGGGAGCTTTCAATTCAAGAAGAATACCTCATGTTGGCGAGGATTAGAAAACGAGCTAGGGTCTTCCTGCCGGCTGCAAGGACCTTCGCGCTCCTGTTGGAACCCTCTGTCCGGGATGTTAACCTCAGGAAGATGGCGCCTGGCTATCAATGCGCCATAGGGAGACTCGTCGACGCAGGGATCCTTCGAAAGGAAGGTTCCGCCTATGCACTCGGAGAGTCTTTCGTTGACCGGTCGCTTGACAGGAAGTCTGCGACGAAGGTCATCAACATAGTGCAGGCCGGAAGCCGCGCACTCCAAGCATACTTGGCGCATGGAAGGGCCGCGTACCTCACACCGGACGTGTTGACCAGAGAGCTCGCGTCTTCACTTGAGCTGAGCGCCGGCGAGATTGAATCGCAGTATCTTGAGGATCCGAGGAGGTACCTTCATCTGAAGACGGCGACAGGTCAGGTTAGCCTTGCAGAAAGGTTCTCAATGAAGAAGTTCGCAGGGAGATTCAGGCCCGGTGTAGTCGTCACCGTTTCGCCGCTGGGAAATCTCCTCAACGAGGTCTACCTGATAACCGCAGGTGATGAACGACTCGTGGCAAAGAAGTTCACTGAATGGCATAGTTTCAAATGGTTCACTCTCGGCCTCGTCTCCCTCGGAACGCGGTTCTTCTCAGTCTCAGGCAAGGCAAGACTCGAGAACGAATACGCTCTGAACCGCCTCCTATCGAAATGTGGAGTGTGGGTTCCAGAAATCCTGCATGTCAGCGTACCAGACCGAGTACTGGTGCAACGTTACATCGAAGGTTCGTCTCTTGTGGAGCTCGTCAAGGAAGCGGTATCCAGCAAGTCCACTTCAGAACGGCGCCTCGCCGTCGCGTCTAAAGTCGGATCAACCCTCGCCAAGATCCACGGTCTAGGTGTAGCCCTAGGCGACGCCAAGCCGGAAAACTTCCAGTGCAGCGCTGACGACGAGATCTACTCTTTGGACTTGGAGCAAGGCGGAAAGGCAGGAGATAAGGCGTGGGATGTCGCAGAGCTTCTCTACTACTCAGGCCACTACGTCTTCCCCAATGTTCCATCGAGAGGTTTCAAAGAATACGTCGACGCCGTCATTCAGGGCTACCGGAAACAGGGCGATGAGAACATATTGAAGACTGCCGCCGGGGTCAAGTACAGCCGGGTTTTCTCTTTGTGGACGCCACCGCTTGCCGTCTATGAGATATCGAAAGCACTGAGACGCGCCGGTTGACC
>CAZUTN010000238.1:0-1856 GCA_964623365.1 uncultured Candidatus Bathyarchaeia archaeon | reverse complement strand
AACGAGGTGGCTCGATTCCGAGAGAAACTCAAGGCGTCCATGATCGAGCCGGCGGTCGCGCACATGCCCTATCTGCCGAACCTCTCCTGTCCCATGAAGGTGATCTACAAGAAGTCGGTTAGGGCCCTGACGGTGGAGCTTGATAGGTGCTGCGCTCTTGGCATACCATACCTTGTAACCCACCTTGGAAGCCACCTTGGGAAAGGCAGGAAGATCGGGCTTGAGCGACTCAGCGAGGCAATAGACGCGGCCTTCAATTCTTCCACCGGGAGAACAATGCTGCTGCTCGAGAATACGGCAGGCACAAAGAACGGCATGGGTTCATCGTTCGAGGACATTCGGGAGATCTTGGACCACGTAGCTCAGAAGTCCAGAGTGGCCGTCTGTTTCGATACCTGTCATGCCTTTGCTGCAGGATACGACCTGAGGGACGCAGAATCAGTCGAAAGGACGGTGGCCGAACTTGGTAAGGTGCTCGGCCCAGACTCGCTCAAGATCGTTCATGTGAATGATTCGAAAGGCAAGCTCGCGTCACGGCTCGACAGACATGAACATATTGGCATGGGCCAGATCGGCGAACAGGGGTTCAGGGCCATACTTCACAATGATACGTTTCGCAAGTTGCCTCTGATACTTGAGACCCCGGTCGATAGACGCGGAACAGACGTGACGAATCTGAGGAGAATTCGGGAACTTGCCTCCTAGTTCATTGGACGAAACCCATTTCTGAAGGACGGCCGTTCCTCCAGCGCCGGTTCAATGGTGTTGCGCGGTGATATTCGAACAGATTCCTGTGGGAGCCATGCAGAACTTCGCATACCTAGTCGGAGACGAGAACACGAGTCTCGCAGCCGTGGTTGACCCAGCTTGGGACATCGACAGAATCCTCGCCGTCGCCAAGAGACACGACCTGAAGGTCATCTTCGTCATCAACACACATTCCCATCCAGACCACACGTCTGGAAACAGCGAACTTGTCAGGGCAACGGGCGCGAGGGTCGTCGCCCACGAGGCTTCAAGAATCAAGAAAGACATCAGCATCAAGGAAGGTGACACGCTTCGTGTCGGTTCTCTGGAGCTCAAGTTCATTCACACGCCCGGCCACTCTCCAGACTCCATATCAGTTTTGGTCGGCGGCAAGTTGATGACCGGAGACACGCTCTTCGTCGGCGAGTGTGGAAGAACCGACCTCCCCGGGGGAAGCTCCGAGCAGCTGCATGCCAGTCTATTCAACAAACTGATGAAGCTGCCAGACGATGTAGAGGTGTACCCTGGACACGACTACGGGACGAAACCCCACTCGAGGATCGGCTACGAGAGGACACACAACTATGTCCTCAAACCCCGCTCCGTAGAAGAGTTCGTGAGATTCATGAAGGAACCATGATGGTCACCAAGGCAGAACCCAAGGGCTTTCGAATCGAAGACTTCGTTGCTGAGTTTCTGGCGGCTCAGACTGAAAGCTCGGTCACGTACGAGCCGAGAGAAGATTCATTCCTGATGCTGGAAGCTCTCGCAGAGTTGAATCTCCGTGGATTGAAGGTTCTCGATGTCGGAACCGGCTCAGGAATCTTGGCCGCGTACTGTGCAAGACGAGGTGCAGACGTAACGGCATCTGACATAGACGCCAGAGCGATTCGGAACCTGCGGCTCGTGGCCAACCGTCTCGGAATAACGCTGAAACTGGTCGTGTGCGATCTCTTTTCCAAGATCAAGGATCAGTTCCACATAGTTATCTTCAATCCGCCCTATCTACCGTCACAGCGGACAGAAGACCGAACGACAGACGGGGGAAGGCATGGCACAAGAATCATCAGGAGATTCCTCGACCAGCTCGGTCAACACTTGACCGAGAA
>CAZUTN010000237.1:0-1871 GCA_964623365.1 uncultured Candidatus Bathyarchaeia archaeon | reverse complement strand
CGTTCAACGGTTGCCATCGTGGACGACCTCACGGGATGATGCGTCAGCCAGTAGGCGAAGCCACTTCTCTTGACATTGTACACCGCATAGACTTCGAGATGTCACGGCGCGCGTGCTTCTGCTTCATGCGTTGCTAGCAGGACAACGGGATGAGCTTGGCTGAGCTTACGTCAACGATGCCCTTGTCCGTCAACCGGATCTCAGGGATTACGGCAAGCGAGAGAAACGACATCGTCATGAACGGCGATGCAAGTTTGCAGTCGAGGCTCCGCGCCGCCTCAGAGAGATGCTTCTCCGCCTCGTTCACCTCCTCAACCGGCCGAGTTGACATCAAACCTGCAAACGGCAACGCCAGCTCAGCTAGTATCCTCCCGTCCTTCGCGGCGACTAGCCCGCCCTGAAGCCTCGCGATCTCGTTCACCGCCACAGCCATGTCCGAATCGTTGGCGCCGACGACGCAGATGTTGTGGCTGTCGTGAGCGACGCTGCTCGATATCGCACCAGCCTTGAGGCCGAAGCCTGTGACGAAGCCAAGGCCTATGTTACCGGTGCGTCTGTGTCTTTCAATGACCGCGATCTTCAGAATATCCCGGTCGACATCGCTCAGGACCTGGAAGCCTCGGACCGGCAGATCTTCGCATGTCTTCTTGGTGAGTATCTCACCCGACGTGTCCATCACTACTGTTCTTGCCACGCCATGCTCCGTCTTGGACCTGACGACGAAGTCTGTGGGCTGGAGTCGTCGTTTCAGGTGAACCGTTCTGAGCGCTCGTTGAGGAAATCGCGGTGAAGCGACGCTCGCTACCAGAAGGCCGTCCTTCGCAACGACTCGCCCGTCCGCGATCACGGTTTCAATCTTCATGTTGGAGAGATCTCTAGTTAGGATGATGTCACCGCACTTGCCAGGCGCTATTCCGCCGATCTCTGTGTCAACTCTGAAATGCTCGGCCGTGTTCAAGGTCGCCATCGTGATAGCGTCGATTGGGTCGAGGCCCTCCTCCACCGCCCTTCTCACATTGTGATCCATGTGGCCCAGTTCCATCAGGTCGCCCGCGTGCCGGTCGTCAGAGACCAAGATTGCGCGCCTGGAGCTGAGGTTGTGACTCTTGAGTGCGCGAATGAGGGCGGTTAGGTTGTGCGAGGTGGATCCTTCTCTCACTTCCACGACGCAGCCGAGGCGAAGCTTCTCGACCAACTCTTGCCCGGTTGTGCTCTCGTGATCGCCGCTGATCCCGGCGGAGAGGTATCCGCTCAGTTCCTTTCCCAGCAGCCCTGGCGCATGACCTTCCACGACCTTTCGCGCTTCCGAAGTCTCCTGGATCATCATGCGAAGCTTGGGGTCGCCGGCGAGGACTCCTGGGTAGTTCATGACTTCGCCGAGTCCAACGATCCTCGGCCACTTGAGCATCATCCGAACCTCCTTGGGCCCGATCTTGGCGCCCGCGGTTTCCAGCCTGGCGGTGGATGGAACGCATGACGGCGCCTGAACGTACACCTTCAGCGGGATGCCTTCGGTTCGCGCGAGCATGAGTCGAACCCCTTCAACGCCGAGCACGTTGGCGATCTCGTGTGGATCAATCATGACAGCGGTGGTTCCTCTCGGAAGCACGACCTTCGCGAACTCCACCGGGTCCAGCATGGAACTTTCTATGTGTATGTGACCGTCAATCAGCCCAGGAACGGCGTAGAACTGGTCCGCGTCAATCACCACGGTCTGCGGGCCGACCAACGGTTCGTATTCCCCGACCGAGGCAATCCTCGATCCCTTGACTGAGATCGTTGTCTTGGGGCAGAGTTCCCGCGAGTAGACGTTGACCAGCGTAGCCCCTCTTACCACGAGATCTGCCGGAGCTTTCCCCACCGCGACATCG
>CAZUTN010000236.1:0-1890 GCA_964623365.1 uncultured Candidatus Bathyarchaeia archaeon | reverse complement strand
TGGCCATAAAAGCGTTTTCTGAGACGGACTATGGAAACGAACGGCTTGGCTCGAAAATCTAGGAGATCGGATGGCTGACCCGTTGACGTGGATGAATAGGGTCGGGCTGGCGTTAGTACAGGATTATATACACAATTGTCGAAAACTATTAAAGTCGTACGACGAGGCACTATTCTCGTTTCACATTTCTGGAGCAAGAAACCTTGGCAGAGGAGAGCACATCCCCAGTCGGGACCCCAAACGATCATCCACCGACCACGATAAAGCAGATTCGGAAGCGGGACGGACGACTCGTCTCCTTCGACCAGAACAAGATCACGTCGGCCCTGTCTAGAGCAATCACCCAGACCATCGGAATGGATGTAGCCCTAGCTCAGCGGCTCTCCGACCAAGTAGTGAAGATCCTAGAAGAGAAGTTCGACCGACGGACCATTCCCACAGTGGAAGAAGTCCAAGACACTGTCGAAAAGGTGCTGCTCGATAACGGTCAGGCCAAAACGGCCAAGGCCTACATCCTCTACCGGCAGAAGAGAGCAGAGACAAGAAAAGAGAAGCAGCGCATACTGGAGAAAGAAGAGATCGATGAAGTCGACAAACGTTTCGACCTGAACGCGCTTCGCGTGCTGAAGGCAAGATACCTCAGAAAAGACATCGATGGGAAACTGATTGAGACTCCGAAGCAACTCTTCGCAAGAGTCGCGGTCCATGCGAGCTTGCCTAGTCTTCTCTACGACGAGAGAATCTACGACCGCTCAAGTAAGACTCCTGAACATCCAGCAGAGGATTTTGATCCTGCTGCAAATGAGGGTAAGCTATCAATAGGGAAGTACCCGCTGAGTAGATTCCACCTCGAAGCCCTGAAGCGGATGTACGACCGATTCAATAGTGAAGGACGAGCGAGGCTTCGTTGGAGCGAACTCCTTGCACTCCTGCGTGAAGGAGAACTGAGCAATCATGAAGCTCTGGTTACGGCGTTCTATGATCTGATGGTCTCCAAGCGGTTCATGCCGAATACGCCAGCTCTTGCGAACTTCGGAAATGTGCTTGGAATGGGATCCGCCTGCTTCGTGCTCGACATTGAAGACTCCATCGAAAGCATCATGGACGCGCTCAAGAAGACAGCCGTCGTCTTCAAGGCAGGGGGAGGAATGGGTTACAACTTCTCGAAGTTAAGGCCGGAGGGCGACTTCGTCAGCTCTACTTCAGGCATTGCTTCCGGCCCGATAAGTTTCATGACGCTCTTCGATACCATGACGGAAGTCATCAAGCAGGGCGGAATACGACGCGGCGCCAACATGGGAATACTCAACAGCAATCATCCTGACATCGAGAAGTTCATCACCGCGAAAAAAGGCAACCGCGCCCTCAGAAACTTCAACATATCTGTTTTGATCATGCCCGATTTCTGGGAATACTATGAGAAAGACAAGCCGTATCCTCTCGTCAACCCTCGCACCAAACAGATCGTACGCACAACCAATGCTCGAAGACTGTTCGACATGATAGTCTTCCAGGCTTGGGAAAGCGCGGAGCCGGGCGTGATATTCTACGATCACGTGAACAAGTACAACCCCTTCCTTAAATCGCTCGGACCGATAGTGACAACCAACCCGTGCGGCGAAGTACTTCTCTACCCAAACGAGTCGTGCAATCTCGGAAGCGTCAACGTCTGGGCATTCGTGAAGGAAGAGGCGGAGGGCCGGGTTCAGTTTGATTGGGATGCGCTGAGGCAGACCGTTGAATTGGCCACACGGTTTCTCGACAACGTCATCGATGTGAACAAGTTTCCGTTGAAAGAGATCGAGGACATGACTCTGGCCACTAGGAAAATAGGCCTCGGCGTGATGGGCCTTGGCGATCTCTTGTACGAACTCAGGATCGCCTACGAGA
>CAZUTN010000235.1:0-1892 GCA_964623365.1 uncultured Candidatus Bathyarchaeia archaeon | reverse complement strand
TTCGTCGCCGGGGTTGGTACCGGCGGTACGTTGATGGGAGTTGGCAAGGCATTGAGAGAAAAGAGCCCAAACGTGCGCCTTGTCGCGGTGGAGCCGGAGGAGGCTGCGGTTCTCTTGGGTGGAAAGGTCGTTGGGGACCACAAGATTGCAGGAATTGGCGATGGCTTCATCCCGGAAATCGTCGACATGAAGCTAGTAGACCAGGTGATTGCCGTCAAGAGCGACGACGCAGTTGAAATGGCTAGGAGCGTATCTCGGGAATTGGGCCTGATGGTCGGAGTATCGTCGGGAGCCAACGTACTGGCATCAATCCATGCTCTGAACGAGATTGGCGAGGACAAGAAGGTCGTGACAGTACTGCCCGACAGAGCCGAGAGGTATTTCAGTACGGACCTGTACGTTCCGAGTGAACGCCAAGTAAGGCAGTGCGCCAAACACTGCGAGTGTCCCTTCCAAGCCTTCTAGGAAGCTGAGGATGCGACCACATACCTCTGGAAGCAACGCGGCCGCGAGCACTCACCATCTAGGTTGTTTGGGCCAATTCACTGATCGTCTCGCCAGTTGGAGCATTCCCAGGGAAAAGGCACGTCTCAGAACGGCATTGCACCAACATCTCACCGAAGCCGAGAAAGAGCTCGGTTGCGCCGGTTCATGTTGCGGTGTTGATTCGCTGGCCGTTGTCACGAAAGGCACGAGAGCCAGCGACAACTCCCATTATCTCTTTGATCAGAATCGCTGAGGTGAAGGCCGTTGTTCGCGGGTGCGAATCGACCTGAGGACAATACTCAACCACGTCGGCGGCAACAACCTCGAGCCCAGTGATGCCATGCAGGATGTCGAGCAACTGTCTTACTGTCAAACCGCCGGGCTGCGGGTTTCCGACGCCAGGGGCGAATGCTGGATCTAGGCAGTCTAGGTCGATCGAAAGATAGACTGGTTGATTCGAGAGCTTGCACTTGATCGAGGAGGCGATCGCATCGCACCCCTTCCTGTACACGTCTTGGGTCGTGATGGTGGCGAGTCCGAATTCACTGATCCTCTGATTCTGTTCTCTTGTGGACGCCCTAGTACCCACGCAACAGACAGTGCCAGGACTGTAACTTTGGTTGTCCAAGATTCTGGAAACGACAGTGGCGTGAGAGTATGCGGATCCCTCATAGGTCTCGTAGAGATCTGGATGCGCGTCAAAGTAGAGCAGCGAAAGAGGACGCTCGTGCTTCTTCGCCATCAAGCTGAAGCAAGGATAGGTAACAAAATGGTCCCCACCAAGGAACAGCGCTGAAGGGTTCTTGTGATTATGCAAGGCGACGGTGGCTACCAGGTTTCTCTCCAATTCGGAAATGTCACCTGTCTCTTCCAAGTCGCCGTGGTCACAGACCCTCCACACGTCCGCCAGATCCATTCCCTGCTCAGTGAAGTGATTGTAAAGCCGACTGCTCGTTGCTTTTCTAATGGCTTTCGGCCCACCCACAGCACCACGCTGGCACGTTGATGTCGCGTCCCACGGCACGCCCACCACAACGAACTCTCTCGTTGCGCTGGTCTGCGTCAGGCCAAAGAAGTCTTCCTGCGTTCGACGCGCCAGTCCTTCCTGCAATCTCTCTTCCGTAGATTCTGGCCCAGTCGTCAATTCAAGGCTTGCTGATTCTTGCCCGTGTGAGAATGCAATGAAGCCTTCTGTTCTGTCCTGTTGAGAAGTGCCCTACCAGAGTCGAGTATTCACGCATGGGAGCGTCTTCATCTCGCAAGAATCCTTTTACGGCAGATAGGCAGGCGAACTTCGTGGGCCCGTAGTCTAGCCAGGATTAGGACACAGTCACATCTTCGGTGGAGGCCTTCGGAACCGCCCGTGAGGAAAGCCTGGGGTCCAGGGTTCGAATCCCTGCGGGCCC
>CAZUTN010000234.1:0-1892 GCA_964623365.1 uncultured Candidatus Bathyarchaeia archaeon | reverse complement strand
TTCATCGGGAACCTCGCTGAACCGGGCGGCTGAAACCTTGACCTTCAGGGTTGTGACGTTTTCCTCGCCCAGTTCCTCCCCAAGTGGAACTGCCTACCCAATGGCGTTCGCAGAAGCTGTTGGTAGCCGAGAACGGTGTTGCACTCGCGAAAAAGAAATAGCGCTGACAGAAAAAAGCTATTATCTGTGGTTCACCTCCGGACTAGCGCGAAAAGGCGCGCACAGAATCTTGACTTCGAAACATCAGCCAATTCCTTGGATGTAAACACCTTGAAGAAACCCGATTCGCGACTGCTGCCGCTAAAGCATGAGCGGATACCGAGACCAGACATCTATCTCGACGGCAAACCAGCTCTCGTCCTTGACAGACGAACGAAAAGAAAAACCAAAGCAGATGCCCTCACCGAGAACCTCGCCGCGGCCGAGTTCATGCAAGATCTCGCCAAGACGATCTTCGGCCCGCGAAGGCTGATCAAACTCGTGTCGAATGAGGAAGGCAAGTATCCTATCAGCTTTGTCACGTCAGACTTGCAGAGTGTCCTGAAGAGAATCAAGATCAAACACCCGGCGGCCCAACTGATTGCGGGAGCGGGGATTACAGCACATCGCGAGAAGGGCGATGGATGTGTGTCCACAGTTCTACTAGCAGCCGGCATTCTGGAAGCGTGCAAACCCCTACTCAGGAAGAAAACGCACGCGAATCTGGTGATCGACGGCTTGTCCCTTGCATACCAGAAGGTGACCAATATCGTTCCAAGATTCGCCATTGCTGAGAAGTACGACGCGCAGCGCGTCATCGAAATTGCGGTTCGGAACTCGCTCGAAGGAAAGCTCCTGTCATACGATCTCGACTTGATCTCGAGACTGGTGCTGGACGCGGTTAGAATTGTAGGGATTGAGAACCTCACGGGACCAGACGGCACGGAAATTGTGGACGTGAAGAAAACCACTGGCGGATCACTTGCTGATTCTCAAGTCGTCGACGGAATTGTTCTTACTCAAGAGATACCCAGCAAGAAGATGCCACGACGAATAGAAGACGCCAAGATCGCGCTCATCCAAGGAGAGCTGAGGCTTCCCAACAAGAAGATCAACCGATACCAAGACTACAGTTTCGAATTTGACAGACCAGAAAGAGTTAGCGGCTTTGACCGGTCCAACAGATCATACTTGGAGAGCCTCGTCGCGAAGATTCTTGAAGTGAGCGCGAACGTCGTCTTGGTCCAAGAAGGCGTCGATGACTTTCTCTTCGACTACTTCGCAAAGCGTGGCATCTTGGTGATCCGTCGGTTTCCGCAGGTTGAGTTCGATAGAGTCAGTCGCTCGCTCGGCGCGACAATGATTCCGAACCCTTCCCTCCTTACGCCTCAAGATTTGGGAAGAGCGAAGCTTGTCGAAGAGAGGAAGGTTGGGAAGGACACACTTGTTTTCGTGACTGGATGCGAAGTACCGAAGACAGTTGACATTGTCATACGAGGCGCGACCAAGCGGATGCTTGATGACATCGAGCGCGTGATGAAAGGAGCGATCAAGGCCGCAATAACCGTTGCGAAGGACCCGAGACTCGTTTGGGGCGGCGGAGCATTCGAACAAGAGTTGGCAATGAATCTGTACGAGTATTCTGAAGAGATACCGGACAGGAGACAGCTGGTAGTCAGAGCGGTGGCTGAGGCGTTCGAGTCTCTCCCTGCAATGCTCGCAGAGACGGTTGGACTGGAGGCTGTGGACATCACAGCCGAACTTCGTCACAGACACTCGTCGGGAGAAGTATCGGCAGGGGTAGACGTCAACAACAACTCAATCGCGTTGATGTCATCGTTGGGCCTGATGGATTCTCTCGACATCAAACTTCAGGTGATCAAGAGCGCGTTCGAGTCAGCGATAGGCATCCT
>CAZUTN010000233.1:0-1916 GCA_964623365.1 uncultured Candidatus Bathyarchaeia archaeon | reverse complement strand
CAAGACTCTGAGTTCTTCTTGAGATGACCAAAAGCCGAAGCAGTAAGATCGCGGAAGCCTGACGAGACAACCGAACTCTAGTTCCCGTAGCGGCGCAGAGCCCATCAGAACGGCGGACGGGTTTTCGGACTTCACAGCTCTGCGATGTCGCCGCCAAGGCTGAGGAGAAACAAGCGATGAGTAGTTTCGAAGAACTGGGCCTAAGCCCAGAGATATTGAGCGCAATCAAAGCGCTCGGATTTGACGTACCGTTTCCCATCCAAGAGGCAGTTATTCCGCTTCTGTGGAGCGGGAGCGATGTCATTGGTCAAGCACACACAGGAACCGGAAAGACCGCCGCTTTTGGTCTACCGATACTGGAGATTGTCGATGAAAGGGACACGAACGTTCAGGCATTGGTGCTCGTTCCGACACGCGAGCTTGCGATACAGGTAGCCGAAGATATCAACTCGTACGGCAAACTAACACGCAAACGCGCCCTGGCCATCTATGGAGGTCAGTCAATTCACGCTCAGATTGACGCGCTAGAGGATCACCCGCAGATCGTTGTGGGTACACCGGGGCGCATCATCGACCACCTTGAACGCGGAACGCTTCGACTCGGTAACGTCCAGTGTGCTGTCCTCGACGAGGCCGACCGTATGCTTGACATGGGGTTCATAGACGATGTCGAACGCATTCTTGGAAGCATTGGCAGAAAGTGTCAAACGGCGCTCTTCTCAGCAACAATGCCAGAGGAAATAGTGAGACTTGCCCATAAGCACATGAGGAATCCTCACGAAGTGCTAATTGAGCCGGAGGATCTCAACGTCAAGGAGATCAGCCAGTATTTCTGCCAAGTCGATTCTGAGAGGAAGCTTGAGGCGCTTCTCGGTCTGCTGCAGGACAAGAAAGTGGAACGCGCAATGGTGTTTTGTCGAACCAAACGCACCACGTTCTGGCTGGCCCAGTCACTGAGAAGGAGAAACGAGGATGCGATCATGATAAATGGTGACCTCTCCCAGAATCAACGCGATCACGCGATGGGGGCTTTCCGAGGCGGTCTGAGCCGCGTATTGGTTGCTACCGATCTGGCGGGGAGAGGTCTGGACATCGACGGAGTCACGCACATCATCAACTACGATGTTCCAGAGGATCCGTACGTATACTTCCACAGGATCGGCAGAACAGGACGGGCAGGAAAGACCGGAACCGCTGTCACGATCGTGTCCCCGGAACAGAGCGCGGACTTTCGTACAATACAAGACATGGCGAACCATCAGATTGAATGTCTCAACTCCAGCCATCTCGGTCGGAACACATCGACTCCTAGAAACAGACCGCGGAGCCGATTTCACTATGAGACTCGTGGCAGGTTTGAAGGGGGACCGCATCGACACTTCAGGTACACTCGCAGCTCAGCCTTCCGAGGCCTGCGCCACCCAGGCGGCGCATTCATGGAGAAACCACCACGTTAAGAGCAAGAGTTGACATGTCAGTGGCCATGAGAAGCCTTGCAAGCGAGCGCGGCTGGGATCGCGATCTTGTCTACCTCCTTATGCTCGCAAGGAAGTATGGCTTGGAGCCTGACGATCTGCATCGGGCGTTGGTGAAAGCAAAGGACAGCAAGGAGTCGACATGCGGCTCTCTGTCGATAGAACTGCGTCAGCGGGGGGACAAAAGCGTCTGTTTCAGGTTTTGTCAGAATGAGCGGTCGGTTGCGCAAGCCGCTCTTTCAGAAGATTCGCTGGCAAAGTTCCGTGATCTGCCTCCGGAGTTCAAGCGACTGCTGATGAAGGAAGGCAAACGTTCTGCTGCTACTGACTGCGCGGAGTCGGAGAGATGTATCGCTGACCTTCAGGCCGGTTTGAGACATGTGTGTCTGAGGGCCAAGGTCACGGACAAGTCAGAGGTGAGGGCGGTCGAGTCGAGAAACG
>CAZUTN010000232.1:0-1932 GCA_964623365.1 uncultured Candidatus Bathyarchaeia archaeon | reverse complement strand
CCTAGGCAATTTCCGTTTGGTGCGGAGTAGCTGCCCGCAAAGGTTTCAGCGGCACACAATCATTGGCGCAAGACAGAATGCACCAGGAGGGGTCTCTAAAGCCTGCGAGGCGGCAAGTTCGGTCGCGCTTCGCCTTCAACAGTCCACTCTAGACATCTGCATAGGGCAACTTTGTCCCAGGTCGAACGCAGCGCAATTCATTGGAGCAAGATTCCCTTCCACACTTGGGGCAAGTCATCCCTGGTGAGGCTCAATCCATCAACCGCGCCGATGAATCGAGCGAATTTCTGCCTCGACTGCTTGAAAGCTATCGTTGACTCTTCGCTCAGCCGGTGGACATTTCGATAAACATTTGCGTCATACTCGTTGTAGTATCGCTTGATCGCTTGAATGACCTGTTTCGCTTTCTGGATGGCAGCAGCGCTGTCGAAGTAGACGAGCGGTTTACCTCCCCAATTTTCCTCCTCGGAATTGAGAAGTCTGCCCTTATCTCGTCCACGCTAAGCGGGATTTGTCTTCTAGTTCTCTAGACTATCGGTCGAGTCCTGGAAGCACCACGTCAGGAGAGTAGGCGCATTTGATCTTGTACTTCACTATGCACTCACGGCACCTATCTTCGTCGCAGAGCTGGGTGCTGAGATACCTCTCGCCCCCGTCCGGGGCCATCACAACCATGACCCCTTCTGGAATGGCCTTTATCCTCTCAAGAGCAACGTGCAATATGGCTCCGGTGCTCGGGCCGCATAGCACCGCCTCCTTGAGCGCAAGAAGACGCGCGGTCTCCTCAGCGATTTGTAGGTTCACGTAGTGTCGTTCGTCAAGGGCTTCGGCGTCGAATATCGCGGGCACGTACTGGGTCTCTAGGTTCTTTAGTCCCTGAATCGGGGTTTTGCTTTCAGGTTCTGCCGCGATCACCTTCAGGTCAGGGTTGTGCTGTCGAAGCTTCCTCGCGACGCCCATCAGGGTCCCTGAGGTCCCGATCCCTCCGATGAAATGCGTGATCCTTCCTTCTGTATCCTTCCAGATTTCATCAGCGGTTGTCTCGTAGTGAGCGAGGACGTTGTAGCGGTTCGCGAACTGGTTGGGCATGAAATACTTGTCAGGGTTCTCCTCCGCTATCTTCTTGGCCAAATCCTCAGCGCCGTTCATCCCCTTTGCGCCGGGGGACAACACGATACGAGCTCCGTAGATCATGAGCATCTTTCTCCGCTCCATGGTCATGGTCTCGGGCATGACGAGCACGAGCTTGTAGCCCTTCACAGCGCACACGATCGCCAAGGCAATGCCAGTGTTTCCGCTCGTCGGCTCGATCACAATCTTGTCTTTGGTGAGTGCCCCTTCCCTCTCAGCATAATCGATCATGTACTTCGCAATTCGATCCTTAACGGAACCGCCAGGGTTGAACTTCTCAAGCTTCAGAAACATGTCGATGCGTGGGTTCGGGTTGATCCGGGTGAGCTTGAGCATAGGCGTATTCCCAATGAGGCCCAGAACGCTTTCAACGATCATGATTAACACCTTGTCGCTGAACTTGCTCTCTTCTATTCAGCTGAGGACGACCGGAGAGTCTGAACAAGGCCCGTTCTGCGCGTGGCCAATCTACGTGTGGGCTCTGGCGGTCATTTCCGCGCAAAGCTGGCAAGCCATTCTCATCACGTCGTCTGAAGAAATCCTATTCTGCGACATCTGCAAAGCTGCCCTCCTCGCCATTCTCTCAACCCTGCGCATGAGACCTTGCCGCTGAAGCCTTCTCTTCGCCCTCTTGTCGTGCAGATATTGGCTCACCGCAGCCTCCGTGATCCCGAGCTTCATCGCGACCTCGACCTGCGAGAAACCATACTTCTCGACCAGTTGGCTAGCTAGGAAAGAGCGAAACACCGGCAAGAACGTCTGCCCCATTGCCTCGCAGCGCAACTGCATGGGCCGTCTGCC
>CAZUTN010000231.1:0-1975 GCA_964623365.1 uncultured Candidatus Bathyarchaeia archaeon | reverse complement strand
AATAGGACATCGAATCAGAGTCTTCTGCACTCTCGCCTTCGGGCTCGTCAGATACTCCTCCTCGTGGTCTCCCGCGATCTCGTATCCGTTTTCGGCGATGAATCGGTGCAGCCTCTCAACAGTGGGCCCCTCTTTCTTGTACGGCCCCATGTGCAAGATCTGAGCAACGGTTCCGTAGTTCCACGTCTCCAGCTTCACCTCGGTCTCCGGGACCTTCTGAGGTAGAGAGACCGTGTCCGCTGGGACGGGCAGCCCGAGCAGTCCAGTCCACTGATCCTTGGGAACCAAATGGGCGTCAGGCCAGCGGCCCCGAAGAGCCCCCACCTTGAATGTCACCCCTTTCCGCTTCAGGTCAAACTTCAGTTTGTAGACGCACCCATAGAGAGCCGGCATGACCTTCGGGAGCACCTTGTTTGGATCACCCTTTGTGTGCACAACAGCCATTCTCTGCGGCTCCATCGTGGCTATCTCTGGTTGGGCCGGTGGCACTCTCTTGACTTTGACTTTCTTGACTCTTTTCGCTCCAGGCATTGCTCTCCCTTTCTCCTATTGAGTTCTCTCGCGTGCTGGAATCTATTTCACAGTATCGGCGTCAGGACGGACTATTGGTGTCACCAAACGGAATCGCCCGGTTTCGCATGTAAGGGAGGAGTATTGGGCAGCACAAGTTTATTGTCGGAGAGTAGCATTGCTCTCTCTATCGGTGTCGCTCGTGTCTGTGAGGCTCGGCCGAATACTGGGCATACCTGTAAGAATCCACTACACCCTCTGGTTTGTCTTTCTTCTGATCGCGTGGTCGCTCGCCTATGGCTACATGCCGCGCCAATACCCAGGGCTCGACGCCGCCACGTACTGGGCGATCGGCATCGTATCCGCCTTGCTTCTATTCGTGTCTGTGCTAGTCCACGAGCTCGCTCACTCGTACGTCGCGAAGAAGAATGGGCTCCCTATCGTGCGTATCACGCTCTTCTTCTTCGGGGGCGTTTCTGAGATGCGGGAGGAGCCGAAGAACCCGCGGCTTGAGGTCAAGATGGCTGCCGCAGGCCCATTAACCAGTTTCGTGATCGCTGGAGTATCCGCGGGCCTGTGGTACCTTAGTCTGACAACGGGAGGATGGGTTGGCCTGACTGCAACGTTCCAGTATACCGCACTGATCAACGCGATGCTGGGAGCGTTCAACTTGGTCCCCGCATTCCCACTGGACGGGGGAAGAGTTCTACGAGGGACAATGTGGAGTAGATCCGGAAACCTGCTCAAGGCCACAACCTCGGCTTCCCGAATCGGTGAAGCCTTCGCCTACGCCATGATGCTGGGCGGATTCCTAGCAATCTTTCTGGGAGACTTCGTGAACGGAATCTGGTTCCTGTTTCTGGGATGGTTTCTGAGATCGGGAGCCGAAGCAAGCAAGAATCAAACAGTCATCTCAGAAGCGCTCGCTGGAGTGAGAGTCGGAGACGTCATGACGCGAGAGGTGCTCACCGTTCCTCCAGAAATGACGATACAACGCCTCGTCTCGGAGTACTTCCTAGTTCGCACTCACGGCGGATACCCAGTCGTGCAGGACGGGAAACTTCTGGGGATAATCACCCTGCAGTGCGTCCGCGCTCTGTCCAGGGACCAATGGAATGACGCAACGGTCGGTGACGTAATGGTCTCCTGCGAACGCACCGTGACTATCGAGCCAGATGCTGCTGCCGCAGACGCGATGGCAAAGATGGCACGCCACAGGGTGGGTAGACTCCTCGTCACGGACAGAGAAGCTAGACTACTTGGAATACTGACCAACGGCGACCTCATGCGCGCCGTACAGGTAAGAATCGACCTCGGCCTATAGAGAACCCTTTCGCGCAGGCATCCGACAGGCCGCGCGGACCCGGACTCGATAGCAAGCTAACGGCAGTCATAGATGTTTTCTCAGGACAGCTTCGATCTGCCCCTTTGGCAGTGCCCCAACGATTCGTTCAACCTCGACCCC
>CAZUTN010000230.1:0-1975 GCA_964623365.1 uncultured Candidatus Bathyarchaeia archaeon | reverse complement strand
CTCGCATCTTCAAGATGCGGCCGATGAGACGCGCCCTACTGCTCGGAATCAACGTCTCACGGGTCTCCTCTCTTTCTTCGCCGCATCTAGAGCAGACCCACCGGAAGGCCTTCAGAACACTGTTGGGATCTTGTGGCGAAGCATTGTATGGCGCGGAGAAACTCATGTGCTTCACAAGAGCCCTGCAACGTTGACAAAGATGCGTGTCCACAACCTGCGAGACTTTGCCGTCCCGCGTTGTCATCGTGCCTGGACCTCGTCGAGATGGCTGACATTGCAGTTTGCCATATTCACGAGAGACGACTGAAACTGCAAGTCGCTCGCCCAATGTTGGATTTCGTTGGACACAGACAGCCGCGTGATTCTTGGGGAAGCGCGTAGTCTCTTCATCCACTAGCTTTCCGAACGAATACTGACCGGTCCTTGAAACCCTTATGTATCCGCCTTGCAGAGCTACGTGCAAAACTTGCCGCTACGTCAAATGGTGAAGTTCATGAGCGAAGGAGTCGAACTGCCGCCCCAAGTTCAGGAAGAGCTGCTTAGGCTTCAACAACTGCAGCAGACGCTTCAGGCTGTTGTGGCTCAGAAGCAGCAACTTGAGATCGAGATGACTGAAACGGACCGGGCGCTGTCTGAGCTTGAGAAAGTGACTGGGGAGAATCCAGTCTACAAGAGCGTTGGCAGCATCTTGGTCAAGGCAGATAAGGAAGGGTTGCTTGCAGAACTGAAAGAGAAGAAAGAACTACTTAACACGCGAGTGACGGTCCTCGGAAGGCAAGAAGAACGAACACGTGAGAGGATCAAAGACATCCAGCAGAAACTCCAAGAGAAGCTACGAGCACCCAAGACATCAGAGTAGCTCTGTCAGCTGTCAACCTGCCTCTCGCTTTGAGGGGATCGATCGTGGATATTGAGCTTCGGCGAGCGCCGACTGACGAGGAAATAGAAGCCATCTGCACGGCTGCCGAAGAAGCTGCTCGAAGATTCATCTTGTACAAGATCTCATTAAAGAAACTGGAAGACTTGAATCTCTCCGTTGAGGCCGTTGGTGACAAGCCACTCTCACTGAGTGTTGAGATCGCTGTTGAGACTGAGGTCGGAGATCCTAAGCTTGACGTGACCATTGATCAGGCCACAGATGCGGCGTTTGCCGCCGCGGAGGCGAAGGTTCGGGAGCTGAATCTGTGCGACGTTTCCAGCAACTAGTAAGAATGGCGAAGGCCTCCCGGAGAGCTTTGATACTCTGCCATCAGAACGCTGACCCCGACGCAGTTTGCTCAGCGTATCTGCTGTCACGACTTCTCAGACGAATGAACAGGCGGCTGAGAGTAGTCGCGGTCTCCCCGGACGGCGTGAGCAAGGTCTCTGCTCGCGTCTTGGAGAAGATCCGTTTTGAGGTTAGAGAAAGCGCGCAGCCGACGGAGTTTGATACGATCTTCACAGTTGATACGAACACGCTTGAGCAACTTGGGAGCATGAAGCAGGCCGTTGAGCACTCTCAGAGACCTCTGATTGTCATTGATCACCATGCCCTCCATCCTAGCACTCGCGCTCGGGCGACTCTGCTCATATCGAATGAAAAGGCTACCTCGGCATGCGAAGTCGTGTACGAACTCTTCAAAGCACACAGAGTTCGACTCACCGGGACGGAAGCGCTTGCGGCCTTTCTCGGACTCGCGTACGAGACTGGGCACTTTGCAATTGCCACTACACGATCTCTGAAACTGGCCTGCAAGCTTCTGGACAGTGGTGTCGACGGCGCAAAGGCGTTGAGGGTCATCAGAGTACCCATGGATAATTCAGAACGTATCGCTCGCATCAAGTCTGCGCGACGCCTGAACTGGGAGAGTATTGACGGCTGGATTGTCGCAACTTCTGCAGTGGGCTCGTTTCACGCGTCCGTCGCACGGGCCCTGATCGGACTGGGAGCACACCTCGCCATTGTTGGTGGAGAGAAGAAGGTGGGATTGACGTT
>CAZUTN010000229.1:0-1978 GCA_964623365.1 uncultured Candidatus Bathyarchaeia archaeon | reverse complement strand
GGCGTCGTGATGGACGGCATAGTAGTGTACTTGTTGATGCGACCCGACACGAGAAGGTTCTGCGGCAAGTAGACGCGACAGAAGAAGTACCTGAACGTGTGGTGAAAAACAAGGGGGCGTGATGGAGGCATGCCTTCGACCGTTGTACTAGTCACTTCTATTACGTCTTTCATAGGCTTCATCATAAACACGCTCGTGATGTTTGTCGTCCTGTGGCGCGGAAGGAAAAGATGTCATCTTCTTTTCGCTGTTCTTCTCCTTATCGTGGCTTGCTGGGACTTGGGAATATTCTTGGTCATGATTAGAAATAGTACTCCTAGTGACGTGCTGCTCTACCAGAATGTTGTCACCATTCCGGTCATGTTCTTCCCGGCATTCGTCTACCATTTTACGACGGCTTACCTGAACCGTCCACACAGAAAGGTCGCAGTCTCTATGTACGGTTATTGCGTGTTATCCCTCATCTTACTTGTAACTGTGGGCGGAGGAGGGGGTGTCCTCAGCTACGAGTGGGGCAACATCGCAAGCTATGAGCTTACGTCAAATGTTGGTCTGCTCTTCGAGATCTGGATGCTGTTATACTATCTTTCGCTTGCCCTTTCCTGCTGGATGCTAATCCAAGCCCGCAAACGCGAACCCCGTCCCCTAGCGCGTCGTCACATGGAATACATCCTCGCCAGCTTTGTGGTGTTCAGCGTCGCCCAAATCAAGATCCTAGTGACCGTGGGCGTTGATCTTCCTTTCACTCTGCCCCTCGGCATGCTTCTCGTAGATTTGTTCGGAGCACTAATTGGAGTAGCGATAGTGAAAGACCGACTGTTTGACATCACAGTAATTTTGAAGAAAGGAACGGCATACTCGGCTTTGGGCGCGGTCATCATCTTCCTTTTCGCATTCTCGGAGCATTTGATCGCCACATACTTGGCAGGCGTGGTTGGAGAATTGTCTGAGTATCTTCATCTTGGCTCCATAGCCGTCGTGGTCGCCGCATTCATGCCCATCAAACGAAGGGTAGACCACCTTGTCGAAGGCTACTTCACTGCGAAAAGGGTCGTTGTTGAATTCTAGGACCGACTCGTGAGCGAACTACTGTTGCCAGAAGCGAGCAGCCCGACTATCGCGCGTGGGCATTCATGATTGGAATTGGAGGGTGTGGCAGTCAGCTGCCTACAGTCGTCATCTCAGCCATGGCAGTGGCGTCCCCAGTCACGTAGGCGGTAGTTGGCTGGGCGGCAGCTGGAGGCGAGAAGGATGATGTCCAGCCGGCCATGATCAACTGATGCCCAATACCGAGAGGTCTGACATCTCATCGCAGAATTCATCGCTCGCATTGAATTACTGGTGGGGCCGGTGGGACTTGATTGTCATTGACGGTGGGGCTACTTTCCAATCTCCTCATTCTGAGCTTTTTCCAGTCTGGGAACCTGTTGACGCCACCAGGTTCCAATTTGTCAGGCAGAGTCCCAGTTCAAGCGCCCGTGCAAAGGCTTGGACTATGGGCTCCTAAGCATCGATTGCAACGATTTGATTCACGTTCGTTTCAGCTTGGCTCTTCGCTCCCAAGAACCAAGACGACGATCAATCCGTAGAGAAGGGAGAGAAGAGTCATCGAATGCGATGGAGGACACATCTGTTGAAATCCACGCAGAAAGGAACAAGACAGGTGAGCAGCAACGATCTAATGCCGCTTGATGATCAAGGCAGCCGGGACTTCTATGAGCTTGCGGCCTAGCGAAGATGCCGTGTTTGAGTTGCTCCTTCTGGAATCGATCGACGAGGCGACAAGCGGAACGCTGGGGAACAGCCCCCTTAGAGCCATATTCGACGTTCTTGAGAACAACTTTCACATCAAACGTACAGAGATACCTAACAGAATTCCCTCTTTTTGTTCGGTTTCGACAGAGCGGCTACGCTCAGAGGTTGTTAGGGCACCCCTCTCCCTAGCCCCATTGGCTTCAGGAGTCGACAGGAGCAGGAG
>CAZUTN010000228.1:0-1982 GCA_964623365.1 uncultured Candidatus Bathyarchaeia archaeon | reverse complement strand
AAGTCCTCCTTTCCAGGCTGTCGAGAAAGAAGCTCTTTGAGCTCTTCAATTTCCAGATCCGGAATATCTGGCGAGTCGACGGTCTCTACTTCTTGGGGATCGAGAAGAAGTTCGGCACCGAGGCGGCCTCAAGCATCGATGAAGAGTGCTGGAAGACGATGGGTACGCTCGAAGCTCGTCAGCTTAAGGAGATCATTCGGGCGAAGGAGTGGTCCATTCCAGAGATCGTGAAGGCGCTGAGGCTCACCAGCTGGGCGCTCGATCAACATCAGAAGAAGATCGAGGTGCAGAGAGACCGGGCTGTTTTCAGAGTCGTTAGCTGCAGCACTCAGCTGACAAGGCTTCGAAAGGGTCTGACGGAGTTCCCTTGCAGGCCTATTCGGGAAGGCTACTTGAAGGCGTTCTCACGAGAGCTGAACCCGACTGTGAGTGTCACCTGCAAGGTTTGCCCTCCAGGTCCGCATCCTGAAAACGCTTGGTGCGAGTGGGAGTTCACGAAGCTGGAATAACGCTGCACAATGAGGAATATGCTACATCGGCAACGGTGAGAAAGCTGCAGAAATCAAGATGCGTTGTTCGCTCGCTGAAGATTCGAACTGTTACGCTGACGAGTTATCTTCCTATATAGAAAAAGTTGAGCGTCCTTAATATGGAGTCCTCTATGTAGACGCTCGAACTTTGAGGAGACGAGAATTGCTTCACGAGATAAGATGGCATGGACGGGCTGGGCAAGGCGTGATCACATCCAGTAGACTGCTTGCTCAAGCTGCCCTTCTTGAAGGGAAACATGTTCAAGCGTTTCCAGAATTCGGGCCCGAACGGCTTGGCGCCCCCATATCAGGATTCACCAGGATAAGCGACGAGGTCATAGAGACGAGAAGCCAAATCTACAATCCTGAGTTCGTAGTCGTTCTGGACTCGTCACTTCTTGGTATAGTCGATGTCACGAAGGGTCTCTTGGAGAACGGAAAAGTCATCCTCAATTCTCCCAAGCGCCCAGCGGAGATGGCGCCGAGACTCTCGCTGGACAAGAGTCAGGTTCGGACGATAGACGCCACACACTTGGCGATGGAGATAGCCGGACGGCCCATCGTGAACACGGCGATGCTTGGGGCACTCACAAAGCTCGCGCCGCTTGCCTCTCTAACTTCGATCGAAAGCGCGATCAAAGAACGTTTCGAGGGAAGTCTCGCTGAAAAAAACGTCAAGCTGATCCGGCGTGTATACGAGATGGTGGAGTAAAACATGAGCGTCGAAGAAGAGAAACCGGGGTGGACTTCGCTTCCGATAGGCGCGGTGCTCCTGACCCCTGGGTCGGCGGAACGGAACAAGACAGGCACCTGGCGGCTGAAGCGCCCGATCCTGGATGCGAAGAAGTGCACCAACTGTCTGCTATGCTGGATCTACTGCCCCGAGCCGGCGATCCTGCGAGGTCAGAAGACGATCGAGTTCAGCTATGACTACTGTAAAGGCTGCGGGATCTGCGCCACTGAATGTCCTGTGAAAGCGATTGTGATGACGGAGGAGAGCTGACATGATGAAGACGGTTTCGCAGAGAATCGTTGGCATGAACGGTGATGAGGCTGTCGCCTTCGCAGCCAAGCAAGCTCAAGTCGATGTGGTTGCGGCCTACCCCATCACTCCTCAGACAATCATTGTTGAGAGATTCAGCGACTACGTGGCGAACGGAGAGGTCGACACTCAGTTCGTTTGCGTCGAGTCGGAGCACTCGGCGCTCTCGGCGTGCGTTGGATCAAGTCTTGCAGGGTCACGGGTCTTCACCGCTACGTCGAGCCAAGGTTTGGCTTTGATGCATGAGGTGCTCTACGTTGCCTCGGGTTTGCGGACTCCCATCGTCATGGCAGTCGTCAATAGAGCCCTGTCTGCGCCCATCAACATTCACAATGATCACTCGGATATGATGGGATCAAGGGACTGCGGGTGGATCCAAATCTACGCGGAGAACGCTCAGGAAGCATATG
>CAZUTN010000227.1:0-1986 GCA_964623365.1 uncultured Candidatus Bathyarchaeia archaeon | reverse complement strand
GGAAAGAGAGCGTTATGGGTGAGCTGATAGTCTTCCTCAGGGAAGAGCTTGTCCACATTCTCCTTTCCAAACTTCTTCTCGCAAAGCGCTCGAACCTTCGGGGCCACTCTTGGAAGAAATCTTCCAATGGGTAGGTTCATCGGATGATCTGTCGAGACGGCGTCGACTCCCCACAGCCTGATCTTCCGACCTAGCATCCAGTCGATCCACTCTCGCGTCGGCCCGGGATGTCGGTGGATGTAGCGCTCCTCGTCAGCCATCCCCTGAGGCTGATACCACGCATACCTGTGGAATCCCGTGTGCAGGATCAGAATGTCGCCGTCACGCAGGTCAACTCGCTTCTCAACCATCTCGGGAGTATAGATGCCGAGATCTCCAACATCACTGACGTCCACGATGACGCCTGTCCCGTAGAGCCAATCGAGCGGAATCTTCTCAATGTCCTTGCCGCCAGTAACGAAGTGCAATGGTGCGTCGAGGTGCGTTCCCATGTGGTTCGAGGTCTGAATGTACTGTGCGTTCACGCCGTGCTCGGGTTTTCGTTTGATGAACTTGACCTCAAAAGGAGGATAGAGCGGCCAGAAGGGTGTATCCTGGCAGAGAGGTTGTGATAGATCGATCAATTTCATTGACTTGCGTCCTCAAGCATCAGGGTCTGGCGCCACACTTTAAACGCTGTGTAAGTACTCTCGCTTAGAACTCGTAAGGTCAATGCGTCGTGTATCGGTGATAGCCGAGGAGCGCTGCCCACTCACGAAGAGCTCGACTGCGGTACTTCCGGGTCGCCGGTGCCTAGCCTCCTCCAACGATCTCCATGATGTCGACGCTGTCGATTGTAACGGTGTCTTTCTCCAAGAGCGGCGTGTTCAAACCTTCAAGCATTCTGATGCTGTGTCCGTTGACGAGCAGGATCAGGCTCGGGCTCAGCTCTCTTGTGCCTGGATCGAACATGTATCGCCTAGTCTCAGGCGGAAGCCTTCGAGTGAGCTCATCCAAGAGGTCGCCAACGTTCCTGACGGTTTCAGGAACCTCGATCTCATCAGACCCTGCGGCCATTCTAAGCCGGCCGTGGAGTTTCACTCGGATTGACATTGCCACCGCGCGGCGAATTGTTTGAACGTGCATATATACGTCTCATCGGCGTCGTGACGGCTGCGTGCGCAGAATCGGAGAGAGTAGTGTGACATCCTCACAGTAGCCCCAAGAATGTGAGGATACCGAAAACTATGAACATGACGGCCGAAATCTTCTTGACTTTGCTTGTTGGAAGCCGCTTGCCGACGCTGCCGGCGAGTATGATGCTGACGCCATCTATTACTGCTAACGCAAGCATTACACCAGAGAATACGGCTAGGGGCTGCGCGAAACGCGCTGCGAGAGCGACTGTCACGATTTGTGTCTTGTCGCCCAGTTCCGTCAATACTATCATCAATGATGCGACTTGGAAAGGGGTTCCTGAGCGTGCTGAGGGGGTGTAGGTCTCAACTCTCACCTTGAGCATCAGCAAGCCCACCGCAACGAAGATCAGTCCGGAAATCACCGTAAGCGTAGACAATGGAATTATTGCCAGAAGGGCTTGTCCAACTAGCACGCCAAGACCCGCGACGACCGCAAACCCGGTGATCATTCCGAGGAAGATTGCTCTTGGTTTCCGGAGGCTAGCAGTCAACATGATGAGACCTAGCTGTGTCTTGTCGCCAAATTCCGCTGCAGCGGCAGTGAGTAGGGACACTGCGAAAGCTTCGATCGCTACGTCCAACGTCGCTACCCCGCAGCTTCAGGGCGTTGCCCAGAGTCACTTTATCTATTAAGGGTAGACGGCGTGCACGTTCTTTACAGACCACGCTCTCACGTCATCGCTGAAGAGAGCTGGCTCTGTTCGTAGGGAAAGACTTCATCTACGAGACGTATGGACTGAACGCGGAATATGGTAGTCGCGAAGTAGTCGGCCATGATGCGGAAACAGCGCACAGAGGATCGCTCAGA
>CAZUTN010000226.1:0-2006 GCA_964623365.1 uncultured Candidatus Bathyarchaeia archaeon | reverse complement strand
CGCATCATTGTCGGAATCAATCCGCTCTGCATTGTCTCGCGGATAGCGTTGATGCCGTCTCGAAATGACTTGAAGATCAGACCCTCATACCTTCTGACCTCTGGCAGGCGTCTGATCCGCAGTCTCGCTTTTGTAATGACCCCGAGAACCCCTTCCGACCCGATCAGAACTTGCTTGAGTTCTGGACCAGACGCAGACGCGGGCACCGCCTTTGTGTCCAGCCGGCCCGAGGGCGAGAGAAGTGTGAGGCTTTCAACCATGTCCTCGATCTTGCCGTATTTTGTTGATAGCTGACCTGCCGACCGGGTGGCTATCCATCCTCCCAACGCAGAGAACTGAAACGATTGAGGAAAATGACCTAGCGTGAAGCCCTTCCCGTTCAGCGCGTCTTCAAGTTCAGGCCCGGAGATGCCTGTTTCGACGGTCGCCGTGAGCGAGACCGCATCAACGTCAAGCACTCTATTCATTCTTCGTAGGTCAATGGTGACTACTCCTCTGAGCCCTCTTCGTCTTCTTGGCTCGACGCCTCCGACGACGCTGCTTCCTCCTGCGAATGGCACGACCGATATCCGGTTTGCTCGAGCAAAGCCAAGCAGCCTCACCACTTCCTCGTCGCTTCTTGGGTAGACAACCACGTCGGGGGGATTTCGAATCAAGCCTCGACGCAGATTGAGAAGGTCGAGGTAGGATTTCCCGAGACTATGCGTCAGACGGTCACGCTTCTCCGTTGAGACGTTCGTGCCGCCAACGACTTTCTTCAGTCGGGCTAGGATCTTGTCATCGAGCCTGGGCGGCGGAAGCTTGACATGTTCAAATGCTGTGCGCGGACACTTTCTCAGCGTTTCTAGTTTGAAGGTGTTCTGAAGGTATGGCCAGAATTGCGGCTTGTCATCGAGCGGGTAGGTCTTTGACTCAAGCCCCCATCCCCACCACTTGACCGCGGCGGCTTCGGTGCTCGGACCACTCATACGGCTCATCTATCCACGGGGCTCAGTTGCGCTGAGCAAGTAGAATACTGTTTTTGACGCTCCACAACTAAATGCGGGATCGTTCGTGACCACGACTGGTCCGCGCGAACGAGTCAGGGACACCCGCTTGGGGGCCCACAGATGGAGCGTTGAGCGTCGCTAGCGGGTAGTTGGTTTCCTCACTCTTTCTACGACGAAGACCACTACTGCAACGATCACGAACCAGACTACTATGTCGGCGAAGAAGTTCAGCAGGTCTATTCTCCAAGGGTTGTATTGTGGAGCGATCACAAGCCGGAAAAGCCAAGGAAGCGGATATCCGTAGTGGGTTGCACCAACCAGCATGGCCGGCGTGTTCGAGACGAGACCTGTCAAGAGGGTTACAATCTCTCCGCCGAGGATCGATATCAGCAAACGGCTCATCATACTCATCGCATTTCATCTCATCTTTGAGAGCAGGCCCTCATCCACGTCACAGGGATTTCAGCTTTTCCAGTGCAATGCTTGGATCATCTATTCCGAGCAGAGCGCGGTCAAAGGGGCATATGTCATCCTTTGCGCGATTCAGTATCTTTGGAACGAGCGTTCCAAATTCGTATCGAACGCCTGTCGCCCTGAGGATCGATTCGGCGCCTTCGCTCATCTTCGCGCCATACACGGCCACAATCCCACAGTAGACGCAGAGTAGCGCAGCCGCTCTGCCTACAACGCTGTCGGCCAGGGAGGCGGCCTCGGTTGTCCTCCCTAGGTCATCGATCATGGTGAGCAGATCGCTGACGCCGTGCGACTTGCTTCTGAAGAGGATCTTGCCATTCTTTGCAGCAACGAGGGTCACGGCCTCTCTGAGGAGGGTCTCCTTGGCCAACCTCAAATCGTCCGTGGTGGCTGATCGCGTCAGGTGACTTGCTCCGCCCTTGCTGTGCGTCATCTGTGGCAGATGTGTCCTCCTATTCTGCGTCTGCCGCGATCAAAGCGATGGGTTCGTCAACTGGAACGTCCGAGCCTGGTGAATGGAGTATCTTACGGAGGGTTCCGGAT
>CAZUTN010000225.1:0-2026 GCA_964623365.1 uncultured Candidatus Bathyarchaeia archaeon | reverse complement strand
TGCATGCGGCATAGTGAGATCTGCTCCAGCCGACACGCAGGATGTCTGTCAGAAGGCGCTCAAGCAGTCGATGTCTTCTGAGAACGTCCATAGCGATTCTGCGGCCCCCGGCGGTCAGCTTTGCACCCCTGTATCTCTCCCGCTTCACCAAGCCGAGCCTTTGGAGTCGAGTGAGGTTATTGGTCACTGTTCCCAGCGTCACATTGAGCCTCTTCCCTAGGACCTTGGTCCTTGCAGTCCCCGACCTATCCTCTAAGCGCTGGACTCCTTCAAGCATCTCTTCCGCGGTGGGCGAAGGTCTGCGCATGGGAGAAGTTGCGAGCAGTCGTATTTTTTTCTTTCGATTATCGTAACTGGCTAACAAGCTTCGATTTCGTGATGTCTGGCGGTGGGCGTAGGGGTGTGTCTGGGTGCGACAGATGACGGGAGACCCGTCTAACGGAAATGGCTTAGAGATGAATCGCGAACTTGCATTCATGAGCTCCCGAAACTGCTGATTGGATGAGGTCAACCTTCACAGGTCTCTCCAGAACGGTCTCCCAGAACTTCTTCACGAAACCTTTTGAGCAGTGACAATATGTGCATGACACTTTCTCTTCCGCTGGCAGGCCTCTTAGCACACTACAATAACACCTCATGGGTTTCGTGAATGCGCGTGGCGTATAGAACTGATACAACACGTCCCTTTCTCTCACTAGCCTGGTTCCTTTTGCGGGCTTTCGTTGTTCAGCTTCGAGAAACTCGTCTATTGTCTCGAATTTCTTGCGCCTTGCCTTGGCTCTTTTCATCATCGCACTGTGGACTTCGGCGCAGTTGTAGCCGCAGTTTTCCATGATTTGGGTTCTGGTCTTCTCGTCAACTGAAGCATCCAGCCTCTCCATCGCGCCCTTGACCCATTCAGCGAGCGTCTTCTTGTTGGTCGTCTTGGACATCTGCTCGCTGCCTTCCATGACTCGCCCTGCTATGGCCTTTCCAGCGAGATGCTCTATGGATTTCTCCATTGTCTTGAGCATTCCCCGTTCGGCCGCTCCCATACCGTTCCCCCAATTCCGAGTCGTACCGTGAACCAGATATTAGCATAGGAAGGTGGCCCTCGCTTCAGCAATGTGAGGGGATCCCCTGCAAGCCTGCGTCAACTTTCACATTCTGTCCGTTCGCGTTGGGGAGCATGATGCGGCAATATGCGCTATTCCCTTGGTCCAGTATGAATGAGATCGCAGGATCAAGCCGTTCATGTCGCTTGCTGTTCATAGCTTTGCCAGATTCTTCTCGCAGTCAACTACCACGAATCTCTTGCCTCTCTGCTCTACGACATGGCCCTCTCTTTCCAGAAGCCTCTTCTGACCTTCAATGCCACCGGGGTATTTCTCATTCAGGACGCCGCCTTGCTTCAGCGTTCTCCAGTACGGTGTAGTGTTCTTCTCTCCTCGTTCAGCGGCTTCTTCCGCCGCTCCTGCGGCAATCCTCGCGAATATCCCTGTTGTGATTGGACAAGCAATCGTTGCACGGTGTCTCTTTGCAAGCCGCGCCCGGATGTCGTTTATCGTGACGAGCTTTCCCTGTGAAACCTGCCGCATCAGCGCATCAACCTCACGGGGCGCTGGAATGACACAGGTCCCCTTCCCCCACGTCCTGCTCATCTTCTTGTTGATCTTGACCACCCTCGGAAGGCCCTTGTCATCGTTCAGCTTCTCTGTCCAACTCTTCCTAGCCATTTCCATTATCCCCGAACAGGATGTGCAGACAGACTATAGAAGACTTGCCACGAGATCATGCGTCTCGTGGAACTCCGCATTGACAATGTTGAAATATTCTTGAGGAGAATGATTTATCGTCTCAGAATGTAAGGGCGAAGAATGAAACGGCAGGCTCAAGAGTAAAGAGACCGCAAGGCAACTGTGACAGCCCTCAGGCCTAGAGACGATTTTTCCAATCGGATACGCCTTCCACAGTTCGAATGAGTCTTGCGCCATGTCGCCAGCCTCCGGCCACGATAGCACTCCATCGGTGATTTTCGGAAGTCATG
>CAZUTN010000224.1:0-2041 GCA_964623365.1 uncultured Candidatus Bathyarchaeia archaeon | reverse complement strand
CCTCACGGAAGTTTCGTTGAGTACGTCGGTCCTCAGGAGATCTTGGATCGATTCGCAGTGCCCATGTTCGGGAATCGTCAGAGTCTGACATGGGAGATGGATAGGCACAGACAAAGGATGTGGTTGGAGTCCGCGGGGCTCAAGATGCCCAGAGAGTACAAGCATCCGTCAGAGATCGATCAGAAGGTCTTCGTCAAACTTCCGGGGGCCAAAGGGGGTCGCGGATTCTTCACGGCCGACACGGAGCAAGAGTTCGAAACGAAGCTTTCGGAAAGGGTTAGAAAAGGAATTGTGAAAGCTCAGGACGCCCGAAACGCTGCCATACAAGAATTCGTTGCAGGTGTACGCTACTACCCGCACTACTTCGCCTCCTCCATGCGGAAGTCTGGGTTGCCTATTGGAGAGGGAAGCTTGGAACTTCTAAGCATGGACAAGCGAATTGAACCCATCGACGAGAGTTATCGAGGACTACCGGACATCTCAGAAGAGTTCTTCGATTATACGGTCACGGGTAACCAGCCCGTTGTAGTCAGGGAGAGCTTTCTCACCGAGGTGCTGAAGATGGGTGCTAGGACAGTCGAGAAATCCATCGAACGGTTTCCGCCCGGCCTTGTCGGGCCGTTCTCTCTGGAGACCGTGTATAGTCCAACCAGAGGATTCACGGTCTTCGAGATCTCAGCTCGAATCGTCGCTGGAACAAACCTGTATCCCACGGGCTCACCCTACTCAGCCTACCTCTATGGGGAACCCATGTCGACGGGGCGACGCATAGCGCGCGACCTAAAGTGGGGCTTAGAAAGAGGAGAACTGCACAGAATCATCTTCTAGGCAAAGCAGCGTCGCAACTCAGTCCTTGTTGCAGTGGCTATCCTAGCCGGGAAGAAGTTGCTCCAGCAACGGCCGGCGCTTATCAAACATCATCGTCAGTGAGCTTGACTAGTTATCCGGTTTACCAAGGATTGTATTTGTGTTTGATTTAATTCGAAGTGGTCACCTACTAGATTGCGTGTCGTATCATGCTCGGAGACGATCCCGCTGCGTACGTGCCTGCAAAGCCGGGCTGTTTCCGGTAGGAAGTGGTGATAGTGCAGAGAGTTGCTCTCTATCTTCAGGACAAGCATCCGATCAGGGACGGCGTCAGGTATGCTCAGTTTGCTGAGAGGCAAGGGTTCGAGGCGGTTTGGCAGGCTGAGTCGCGGCTCGCAAGGGACGCAATAACGCCGCTCGCGGCCATGGCGACTTTAACGAGCAAGATCATGCTAGGCACAGGCGTGATCAACAACTGGACCCGCAACGTCGCATTGACAGCGCAGACATTTCTCAGCCTCGACGAGCTGTCCGGCGGAAGAATGATCCTCGGCATAGGCGCTTGGTGGGACCCACTTGCGTGGAAGGTTGGTATCGATCGCTCGCGGCCGCTGAAGGCTATGCGCGAGTACGTAGAGGTTCTGAAGCGTCTCTTCAGAATGGAGACAGTGACATTCGACGGCGACCACGTCAAAGTAAGAGACATCAGACTGGATGTGGTCTACGGCGACCCTGACACGCCGCGGAAGATCCCAATCTACATCGGCGCCACAGGATGGCAGATGATGGAACTCACCGGCGAAATCGCGGACGGCGTCGTCCTGAACTACCTCGTCTCCCCGCAGTACAACAACACAGCCATGGAGTACCTGAAGTCCGGCGCAAAGAAAGCAGGCAGGAAGATCGAAGACATCGACCGACCGCAGCTAGTGGTATGCTCGCTCGATGAGGACGCGGACAAGGCCATGAACGGAGCGCGGCCACTGATCGCGCAGTACCTTGGACAACAACCTCACATCGCGAAAGCGAGCGGCGTCAAGGACGAATTGATCAAAGAGGTCACGGAGGCCCTAGGCGGGTGGCCAGCGAAGCCAGGCGGGCTTGAGAAAGCGATGGAACTCATCGACGACAAGCTAGTCCGCTTGATCACGGCATCAGGAACAGCCGAGGACTGTGGAAAGAAGGTTGAGGAGTACAAGCAGGCCGGATGCACCTGCCCCATTCTGTACCCACT
>CAZUTN010000223.1:0-2084 GCA_964623365.1 uncultured Candidatus Bathyarchaeia archaeon | reverse complement strand
TCCTGATCCAAATCGAGGTTCTTGGCGAATTCCTTGTTCACCTTCAGGTACGCTTCCTTCATTGCATCAGTAAGTGGCAGATGCATTCCTTGGAGGGCATTATGGAAGCTCTTGGTAATCTTGAAGAACTCCGGGTTTCCTTCGATTACGTACCATTCAGCCCTCAAGCCTACAGAGTTCGCGAGTGGAATCAGGTTCTTCAGAATCTCGGCAACTCCACCGCCAGACTTCGTCGAGTTGATGTGGGCGACGCCTGTACTTCTCAGCCTGTTCCCTAGTTCCTTGATGTCGTCAACCTCTTCTCGCCCTATGATGTTGACGTACTGATCGATCGACCTAGTCTGCGACAAGTGTGCCTCATCATCCGTTTGCCGTCAAGATCTTCGAGGACCGTCATTTTGTTCGGCCGTAGAGGCACGCGACATATATAGACGTGCGGACCGTAGGCTTCAACGAATCTCAGACCGGCTGTGCGTGGCTCAAGGGTGAAGAGTTCGGAGATAGCCTACAAGGAAAGCATCTATGCAGTGAGCGCGAACTCCCCACTCATCCTAGCCCTCAATATGTTGACCAGCAACAGGGGCATATACAGGCTCACGGTTGTCGACTCTGCAAGGCATGTAAGAGGCGTGCTGTCGGGCCTAAGGCTTCTTGAGGTCATAACCGGCATCAAGGCAGAAGGCATCAAGAAAAGGGCGGGCAAAGGCTTGGAGCCTTTGCTGGGGCAGCCCATACGCTTGTTCACAAGCGAGTACCTCCACAAGCTTTCATGCGATATTCCGGTGATGGGTCTTCTCTCCTACATGGTGGAGAACAAGGTGGGTCACGTTGTACTAGTGGATCAAATGAACACGCTGAAAGGCGTGGTGACCGAAGGTTGCATTCTGGGGAGAGTTGCTCCGGAAAGCTTCAGAGGAAAGGCTTCAGATGTGATGACGTCATCCGTACGTACAATCAGATCCGAGGACACGCTTCTGGACGCGGCAAAGACGATGTCATCTCATGGGGTTAGAAGACTTCCCGTCGTAGATGAGAATGGACTTGTAGGAATGCTGACGGTCACGCGTATATTGAGGCACATCAGCGCAGCCGAGTATCCCATTAACGCGGTGCTCACGAGAGAAGATATCGGCAGATTTCTAGTCGACCCGGTAGCTGCAACGCAACTCGAGAAGGTCCCTCTGTTGACTCCCGAGACGGAACTTTGTGAGTTGGCAGAACGCATCGTGGAACCGCAATCTAGCGCCTTTCCGGTTGCAGATTCCGGAAACAACATCGTGGGGATTGTCAGCCCCCGTGACGTACTCACCAACCTTCCGCGCCTAATCGGACTCGACGCATTCGTTGAGTTGCTGGAACAGCAGTAGCAGGAAATTCCATTCGCTCGTCACAAGTGATGTGGTCGGGAAGTCCACCAATCGAACATTATGCCAATGGGTCGAGGGCTCAGATGAACTAGCAGTTCTCGCTGTTCTCCGAGAGCGGGTCCCGGGTAGCGGTGCTCTGCATATCTCACTTGCCGATGTCGTCTTGGTTACTGTTTCGTCAAGATTTCAACGGTTTGTGTTTCATCGACAGGTCAGTTCCTGCAGGAGTTGCCGCACACCTACGTGGGATGTGACCTTGTACTTCGCCAGAGACGCTCCAGGTCCCACCTTGACTGTGTATGCTCGGTCGGGTAGGGCTGCAAACAGGTCTTCGTCAGTCGAGTCGTCTCCGAAGGCGAGTATGAATGGCCAAGTCTTCTTTGAGAGCCATCTGGCTACAGCTCTTCCCTTGTCGACCCCTACATTCTTGATCTCCACTATCTTGTTGCCTTCCAGGACTTGGAGATCGGTATCAGCGGCAAGATGTGATAGGTAGTCTCTCAATTCTCTCGCTCTTACTGTGCCGAGCTCGGGGTCAGTCTTCCGATAGTGCCACACCAACGAGAATGTCTTGTCCTCAACGAACGAGCCTGGAGTCCTGTCTACATGCAATTCCATGATAGGTCGTATCTCGTCCTTCCAGTCAGTTCGTAAACCGTCGATCGGCTCCCATGTGTCGCCCGTTGGATTCGTCCAGGCGCCGTGTTCGGCAACTAG
>CAZUTN010000222.1:0-2114 GCA_964623365.1 uncultured Candidatus Bathyarchaeia archaeon | reverse complement strand
CGCGAGTCTAGACTCAACCACGTCAGTCGCGAAGACACGGCGGGCCCCGAGGATTACCTTGATAGGTTAGACTCCGCTCCGTTCGCCGTCTGGACAGCTGTCAGCGCCGGGCTATCTGCGGATGTTTTGCGGGCTTTCCGCGTAGTTATTGTCCGCATGGATTTCGTTGGTTCAAAACGTGAAACGTCACCTAACCGGCCCCACGGCTCTTATGGCACGAATTCTCACTATCTCTGCTGACAGTTCTCTTCGGTGTTGGGGTTTTTTCCTCCGTTGGCACAGCTCAAATTGAAATGGTTTCTATGTTGATCTCGGCCACACATCGAGTCACCCATGAGAACGAGCCTCCAAATGTGATCCGCCAAGAGTTCTCAGACTTCTAACCTCGCTCAACATTCTGTAGTATCTCTTGATAGTGAGCCGTAGCCGCTTCGCTTGGAGCGGCCTTCCTGCAGAACGAGAGGTCAGCTAACTTGTGATGCGGATTCTCGACAACCACCTTGCCATCGACTGTCTTGGCTTCGAGGATCTTGAGAGCTTGACGGAAGCGCGGGTCAGCCCGCGCACATTCATAGAACGAGAGTACATAGACGTAGTTAAAGAGATTGTAGCGACGAAGGGGATACTCGACTTGCATGAACAAGGTTCCGATGCCGAAGTGACATGGTCCGAGCGGTTTTCGGGTAACCCAGTGTTTCAGGAGAAAATCCCCCGATCTATTCAACGTCTCCTCTTGATTAGCGTACTTGGTAAAACGGAAGGCATCTAGAGCGTCTAGAGTCGGCCCTGGATTCGAGAACTCGGTCTCCGGCCCTCTTCCGTACTTGAACGTCTTGCAACGCCATCCCCCGTCGGTATGAACTGTTGCGAGCAGATGCTCGAACGTGCGCTGAAGCTTCTGATCCTCAGCGTATCCGACGCGGGATAGGACTCGGGCAGCGCTGGTCGTGTGACATGGATAGATGGAGGCTTTGGGGGCAAGGCGGAAACGTCCGTCTTCACGCCAACAGCTCAGTATCAATTTGGAGGCACGTTTGAGGATTGGATGGGATTGATTCATGCCCAAGTCAGAGAGCATCAATACGCATTCGAGCGTGCTGAACGGGGATCCAACACCAACTCGTCCATCTGGCCTTGCCCAGTAGTCTGCGCCATTGTCATGACGTCTGGCAAGTATTGCTTCAACGTCGGATTGATACTGCCTGGGAATGACCATGCAACTAGCTCCCGAAAACTAGTCCACAACTACTCATACTCATTTCACAGGATTCTTTCTCCAAGAAGAATCCTGGGTGGCGAGACTAGACATCTCCTGAACTCGCTGAAGAATTGCTCAAGCCCGGCCTTGGTTGCCTTCCCATGAGTGACCTCGCTATCCATCTCCCAATACAGCACGTACGTCAACGATCTTGGAGGCCTTGACAGTCTGACGGGCGCTTCTCCCCTTCTGGCTGAAGTGAAATCGCGTTGCCTGTGTGTTCGTTTCATATACCTTGCGTCGCTGACGCCAGGAAAATTCCTATGATGTCTGGCCACACGGCGAATCAATTGGTTAAATTCTTCTGCTTTGTCAGCTTTGACTTCGTAGATACAGACTTCCACAAACTTCCTTCTTGGCTGAACACGGTTCATGGTGTGCGCGTCCTGACCAGCCTATGGCGTGCCTTGAGGCTTCAATGCGAGCCCGAAGACAGCCCCAAGCACAAGCATTTCCCCAAACCCAGTCGCCAGCACGTAGAGCAGCGTTTCAGCAGGGATGTTGAGAACCATCCACTGCGAAGCGGCATACATTACCACTCGCAAGAACCACACGATCACAGCGAAACTCGCCCCCTTCGCCAAGCCCGAGCTGCCGGGCAGGCTCTCGTAGAGAAGTGAGAAGATGGCTGCAAGAGCGAAACCGAAGAACAGATCCATCAAGAACCCTGCCGTAACATTCACTGTAGTTCTCGCGATGGGCGCGTAGATCTCGTATAGTCTCTGGGCGAGGGTATTCCCGTTGATCAAGGCGTCCATAACGGCGAAGAGTGTTCCACCTGCAACGCTCACGAGAGTGTATCTAATCGCCTTCGGCCTCAATGAAGACCCAACCAGTCTGCGAATGACGCCTCCAA
>CAZUTN010000221.1:0-2127 GCA_964623365.1 uncultured Candidatus Bathyarchaeia archaeon | reverse complement strand
GCTCAATCGATTCATGTGCAGCCTCTTGATGCTATCCAAACCTGTCGTTGGTCCACGGGTCCGCAGTATTGCTGTATCCTCTGCTCTCCCAGAATCCAAGCTCCTGTGTCTCAGTAAACTTCACCCGTTTAACCCACTTCGCGCTCTTGTACGCGTATTTGCTCGGAACGACCAGCCGGACTGGACCGCCATGTTTGGGTTCCAACGGTTTCCCGTCGAGTCCGTAGGCGAATAGAACGTTCTCGCGCCGGAGATCCTCGAGAGGAAGTGAAGTTGTGTAGGCGATGTCTCCATAGCATTCGATCGTCGCATACTTCGCTTTGGAGGTCGGACGAGCTAACTCGGCGATCTCCTTGAACTTGACTCCCTCCCACTTGTTGTCCAGTTTCGTCCAGCCTGTGACGCAGTCGAACTCGGAGGTGTCGATCGTATTGGGCAGTTGGAGAAACTCGTTCCAGCTGAGCTTGACGGGGTTCTCTACTTCCCCGTCGACTTCCAGCGTCCATTCGTCCGGGCTGATCTCTGGCACTGCACCAACGTGAAGAACCTGCAAAGCAGGAACCTCTGACTGCCCCGGCGGCAACCTACTCGTGGCGGAAGAAGGCACAGGCCTGCGCGCCAGAAAGTAAGCCGTCAAGACTCCAAGAACAGCGAGTATCGCTGATCCAACACCATATCTCACGAATCTTCTTCTGCTCATCGCGTCCATATCGGCCGCCTTGCTCAAAATGCAACTCTGTTGGGAGAACGACGGCCACGTCATGCCGAGTCATGCATAAGGACCTTCGGGCTTTCAACTGCAACGTCAAAGCAACATCATGCTTTCAATATCGAAGATCTAGCGCTCGATGAAATTCCGTTTTCAGCAGGTTTTGCACTGGATCGGGTCCTTCGGCACCCCAAAAATCTTATGTCATCAACTCGCGCATCTACCATTCATGCCAAGAGGACGTAGGAAAGCGAAAACCAAGAGGAAGCTCAAAGCGAAGACGCGAGTGAAACGGAGCTTACGGAAGGCGAAACGGCGAGTCGGCAAGAGCCTGATCAGTGTAGGCAAGAAGATGACCTAGCTAGTCTTCATCTTTCTCGGCTGCACAAGAAAACGCTCGAGTATCTGGGCTTCTTCCTAGGCTGCCCTTTCTTGAAGGAATCAATGCGACACAATGACCTCTATCGCGGGCGGGTCGCCCCAGACCCACCTCCTGAATCGAATAGCGATCCAGACGAACTGTTACGCAATTGACTTGGGTGGGCAATCTTCTAATAGCCATACTGTGCTGGGGGATGGGGCTGGGAGCTATCAATGGCTAAGACTGTCACCGTGGGAGAGGCCTCGGCGAAACCGGGTGAGATACGATGTGGATCCGCCACCTGGCTCGAATTGAGGGATGGAACGCGCGTCGGGCTTCCAGTCATAGTTGTGAACGGTCGCGAGGATGGCCCGAAGGTTGTACTATGTGGCGCAACGCATCCCACTGAGTTGTCCGGAACTGCAACGATCCACGCTTTGACAAGGAAGAAGATTGACCCATCAAAGTTGAAGGGTAGCATAGTCGCTTTTCCGATTGCGAACCCTCTGGCGATGCAGCTCGGACACTACACCTCTCCCTACGACGGCGCCAACCTCGCGGTATCATACCCCGGAAGCGCAACCGGGAGTATAACGCCGCGAATTGCCAACGTCATCTGGAAAGAGGCAACTCTTGGGGCGAGTTTGGTGATGGATCTTCATGAGAACGTGAGCCCCTGTCTCAAGTTCACTCTGGTAGGTTCCTGCAAGGACAAGGAAGTTGAGAAGCGAACCGTGGACTTGGCCAGGGCATTCGGTTTGACTGTGATCCGTACGGCCCCGGTTGACCTCGGTACTACGGGCATGAAACCAGGCGACCTATACTGGGCTGAGCTGGCAATGCAGAATGGAATCCCAGGATTCACGGTCGAGCTCGAAGGAAAGTTCGAATCGAGATTCGATGAGAACCAACCCGTAGTACGAATTGGCGTCAGAGGGGTAATGAACACTCTCAGAAGGCTAGGCATGATTCAAGGTGACGTGGAGCCTCAGACAGAGACACTTGTACTCAAGGGCGACTTCAAGTCTTCCGGCGTGGTGAGATCGAACAGAGGCGG
>CAZUTN010000220.1:0-2135 GCA_964623365.1 uncultured Candidatus Bathyarchaeia archaeon | reverse complement strand
AGGTGGACTTCCAGACGATGTGGCTCTACGCATGACTCAAGACTACGTGAGCATCTTCACAAAGATCGGAGATGTTGTCAAACACGCACGGAACTTCGAGCATGGAGAAGAATTCGAGAAGACGCTGAGAGAGAAGATCAAGCGCGAGCTCGGGAAAGAGTAGCGCCGCTAGGCAGCCAGTCACTAGAGGAATCAAGCATGGTCTCAGTGACAAACATCATGCGGTCTGCATACTACGTCGTCAGACTGTTTCCCCTGCTGTTGCTTCCGCTGCAAATGAGGAGCCATCTGCGCCGAGCAGCGGATGCCTTCGAGGATCAGTTACTCCAAAGCGGCCTAAGTCACAATGTCGCACGGGAGCTGGCGAGGGCGTACCATGAGGCAAACAAAGAGGTGATGAGGCGATTCGCCTCTCCGAGTGTGTGGGCGCAGAGCAAACAAAGCCATGGCTCGTAGCCCGGTTCTGAGGCAGCTTGGAAACGCTTTTCTTGTCGATGAGCTCTCTCGCAGGTTCATGATCGTTGATCCTGAATCACTTGTGCCCGAACTCAGATCGCTCCCCGGCGTCAAGGATGTCGATGTGGTGCAGTTTCCGTCGGGAAAGGAACTCTGGGTCATCCTGAGGAACCCCATCGACCCTGACAGACTCCGCAAGGCCTCCGGCAGCCTAGGCTACACAGTAGCCAAGTCAGGCTGGCTGCCGTCCAAGCTTCCTCGGAGCCTTGCTGAGATGATCTGGGACGGCGTCACGTACGTCATTACAAAGCACCCGCACGGTTGGAGGAGGCTCAGGTCCACCCTTGGCGTGGCTCCGGTCGCGAAGATCGCAAAGGACCTCGCCACAGGAGACACAGCCTACCACGTCAACGACAGCGACGGACTTGCCATCCTGCGAGACTACCTGAAAAGTTGATCCAGCCATCATCTTGGATCCGACGAGAAAGGCGAATGCCGGAACTCAGGCGTATGATGGGTTTCGGAAAGATTATGAGTCCCGGAGAACGCTCAGGCTTGGTTGGATGCCGGGGTTGCCTAGAAATACGCGAAGAGCGTGTTGGGCAGCCAGGTAAGGCGTCGGCTTGCTAAGCCGATGGTCTTCGGGCCTCGTGGGTTCAAATCCCACCCCCGGCGCCTAAACTAACGCTCAAGAGTTCTACTGATAAATGAGGCTTCATTCTCTCGGCAGATCCTCCTAGGCAAAGAGATAATCTAGGGCGTGGCATTGATGAGAGAGAGCGGATGCCTGCACGGCGGTTCACCGATTACGGAGTGATGACTTGCGATGACGACTTCTGTTGTGGACTCGGTGAACCACGTTCGGATAAGGCTGACGGAGGAGAGATGGCGCCACATTGTCGCAAGACATCCCGAGATTGAATTACATCGCGACCGTGTTCTCGAGGCTGTGAAGGATCCGGATTTCGTCGCCAAAGGTCTTCACGGCGAACTGAAGGCGGTAAGGTTATCGATTGACCTACCTATGGGAGCAAGATACGTCGTTGTCGTCTACCGTGAAGTCAACCCAAAGGATGGGTTTATCATTACGGCGCGCATTGGTTCCGGCATAGCGAACTTGATCAAGGGTGGGGTGATATGGCGAAAGAAGTGATCGCCGTCAATATTCCGAAAGATAGGGAGCTGGACATCAGCTACGACGGAGAGGCTGACGTGCTCTACATAAGCTTCGGCAAACCTCAACCGGCGGATGATAGCGAGGAGGTAAATGATGTCATCTACCGGTTCAGAGAGAACGAGCTGGTAGGCATAACCATCCCAAGTTTCAAGCTGAGAACAGGCACCAGAACACCGTAACACTTGCTTCTTGCTCACGTTCACCAATTAGATTGAGCTTTTAAGACTGGCAACTTCGGCCAACTCTGGCCCCCAAAGCATTAGTGCAAGAATGACCATTTGTCTCTCTAGTGGTCCGTTTGTGCAGCGAGGATGACTCCCAAGAGTCTAGAAGCACTGGCGAACACCCTGTGTTCACCGGGCCAAGCACAAGAACTACGGGGGGTTCAAATCCCACCCCCGGCGCCAAACCTACACGTCGGGAACCCGACCTCGGTGTGGAGAACTCCTGATGATGTAGAGACAATGCTGAGAGCTACGCGACGATATTCACATCCTCCGGT
>CAZUTN010000219.1:0-2159 GCA_964623365.1 uncultured Candidatus Bathyarchaeia archaeon | reverse complement strand
TGGAGCCTCGGGCGGGCTTCGAACCCGCGACCTTCCGCTTGCCTGAGACACCTTACAAGGCGGATGCTTTCTGGCTCAGCGAACTGAGCCTACCAGGCTGAGCCACCGAGGCTTCTACACATCTAGTGACGTAGGCTTAAAGCCAAGTGGCGCTCTGTCGAGTGTCCCTCTCGGATCTGGGGCCAACTGCTTACTTAACCGTGACAGATTTCGCTAGGTTTCTAGGCATGTCTGGGTCGGCGCCCTTCTCCACAGCCATGTGATATGCGAAGAGTTGTAGGGGAACAGCGAAGAGTATCGGTGATAGGACCTCTCCGATGCCCTTGGGGACTTCAACATAGTCGTCGGCCAGCTTCTTGATCTCCTCGTCGCCTTCCTCTACGACTGCAATTATGGAGCCGCCTCTAGCTTTCATCTCCATTATGTTCCCAATCACGGTCCTGTGAGTCTCGTCCTTGGGGCAGATGAACACGATAGGGAACCCGGGTTCTACTAGGCCTATGGGGCCATGCTTACTTTCGCCCGCTGGTAACGCTATAGCGGGCACGTAGGCTATTTCCATTAGCTTGAGTCTTCCTTCGTAGGCGGTTGCTGTGCTTATTCCGCGCCCCAAGAAGAGGAACGCCTTAGCATCCCTGTACTTCTTTGCGATCTGCCTCACTTTTTCGCTCTGTGTCCGAATGACTGCTTGAACGGCATCCGGCAGCTCTGTCAACTTCTCGGCCAAGTAGTCCATTTCATCTTGCGAGACTTTCCCTCTCTTCTTGGCCACTCTCAGGGCTAGTTGAGCCAGTACTGACAGCTGAGATGTGAATGTCTTTGTTGCTGCCACCCCGATTTCTGGACCAGACTGCTGCACGATGTATACCCGGGAAACCCGCGTCAAAGTTGAGTTAACAACGTTCGTCAACCCCAGGACCGTGGCTGCTCTGTCCCTGGCGAACATGACTGCGGCCAATGTGTCGGTAGTCTCTCCAGACTGGCTTACTGCTAGAATCGTACTGTCAATGCCCATCGACTTGCCCTGCTGCTCAACACACTCCGAGGCAATTGCAGGGTAGGTTCCCAAGAAAGCGAGCTTAGAAAACATGTACGAAGCAGCCAGACATGCATGGTACGATGTCCCACAAGCTATGAGGAAGACTTCACGCGCACGTTCCAGAAAAGTCGCCATCAGATCGAGGTAATGCTCCTGTACTCTAAGCGTGTTTCGGAGCGTCGTTGGCTGTTCGTGAATCTCCTTCAGCATGAAATGCGGGTAGCCGCCTTTGACGGCCATCTCGGGGGACCAGTCAGCTATCTTCGGTTTCCTTGCAACAACGCTCGAATCACGAATCTTCTTGATTTCGAAACCTCCTGGAGAAAGTATGACGAGCTCTCCGTTGTCAACGGTGACTGTCTTGTTGGTCAGGGGTAGAATTGCCGGCATGTCGGAGGCGCAATAGAGTGCGTCATCAGCTACTCCGAGCACAAGTGGGCTTTCATTCCTGGCGCATACGATCTTGTCAGGTTCCCTTGTCGATATTGCGGCGATGGAGTATGAACCCTCAAGCCTCTTCACGGCTTCCAGAACAGCATCTGCAAAGCTTGCAGAATTGCCGCTCTTCAAACAGTCTTCGATGAGATGGGCTATGATTTCTGTATCAGTCTTGGATTTGAGAACATGACCGCGGCTCTGCAGTTCAGCCCCGAGCTCCGCAAAGTTCTCTATGATACCATTGTGGACCACGGCAATCTCTCGACCGCAGTCTACATGGGGATGCGCGTTCACTTGCAGTGGCGCACCATGCGTAGCCCATCTTGTGTGGCCGATGCCAATGCTTCCGGGCATATCGTCCAAGTTGTGGATCTTGTGGACTGCGTCGATCTTGCCTCGATCTTTCTTCACGTAGAGCTTACCATCGCATATCGTGGCTTCGCCTACAGAGTCGTAGCCACGGTATTCCAGCCTCTTCAAGGCCGCATGTATTACAGGCGCAGCATTTCCTTTCTTCAAGGTGCAACCGAAGATGCCGCACATCGCTGAAGTCCCTGACTGACCATTCGTCTCCGAGCTAATAGCTTTCTTGGGAGGAATGCCAGTTGGGATACGCTATCATCGTGTACCTGAAAAGTCATGATTGGGACCGGGGTCCCTGAACCCGTTTCCGTAGTTTGCG
>CAZUTN010000218.1:0-2190 GCA_964623365.1 uncultured Candidatus Bathyarchaeia archaeon | reverse complement strand
CCGAACAGTGACTCTTATATGAGACGCTGGATCGCGAGCCGGCGCGTGAATCGTGTTCTTGCAGGCTTCCAAGACCGACGGGATTCAATGGCTTGACTGGAGCCCCGAGGCGTTCAGCAAGGCCGCCCGCGAGAACAAGCCCATCCTTCTGGCGATTACCGCGGTTTGGTGTCACTGGTGCCACGTCCAAGACAACACGACCTATTCTGACTCTGAAGTTGTACGCCTAGTCAACAGAGACTATGTTCCGATAAGAGTGGACAACGACAAACGTCCGGACATCAACAGAAGATACAACATGGGCGGCTGGCCGACCACGGCCTTCCTCAGCCCAGAGGGCGATGTCATCGGCGGAGGCACATACGTGCCGCCAGAAGAGATGAAGGAAGCTCTCCGGAAGGTAAGGGCTCTGTACTTGCAGAGCAAGGTCAAGACGCCAAGCGCACCCCCTCCTAGCGACCAACCATGGATGCCGGAGACGGCTGGAATTTCACACGGCATCACGGAGGATGCCCTAGCCTCTGTGGTGATGAACTTCGATTCAAAGTACGGAGGCTTCGGAGACGGCCCGAAATTCCCACAAACGCATGCCCTCGAACTTGCCCTAGCTCAATACTGGTACTCCGGCGACAAAGGACTGCTGACAATAGTCACAAAGACTTTGGATCACATGGCTGCAGGGGGAATGCGCGATCATGAAGGTGGAGGCTTCTTTAGATACTCCACAACTCGTGACTGGAGCATCGCACACTACGAGAAGATGTGCGAAGACAACGCCAAACTTCTCACGATGTACCTTCACGCTTATCAGGTCACGGCGCGCGAGAGCTACAGACAATTGGCTTCCGAAATCATTCAATACGTCAACACCACCCTCATCGATCAAGAGCACGGAGGTTTCTACGGAAGCCAAGACGCCGACGAGGCCTACTACAGACTGACGAAGGCGGAGAGAGCCGGGACCAAAGCTCCGCGCGTCGATCAAACGATCTACACAAATTGGAATGGGCTGATGATTTCAGCCTATCTGGACGCCGCTGCGATACTTGACGATGCGTCACTGAGAGAATTCGCTCTCAAGTCTCTCCAGAGGCTCCTGAAGGAAGGCCGCAGCGGGGAACGCAATGGAATGTACCACTACATCTCAGAAGGCAAACCGCATCTCGAAGGCCTTCTGACGGATCAAGCGGCTTTCGGTGAAGCGCTGATAGAGGCCTACCAAACCACAGGAGACGCTCAGTACGTCAGCCACGCTGAAAGGTTGATCCGCTACATCGATGGAAGTCTGCTCGATGCCAAGAATGGGGGCTACTATGACTCATCTCCAGAGCCGGATTCGCTTGGCTACCTGAGACGATTTGACAAGCCGCTCGACGAGAACGCGGCCCTCAGCATAACCCTGACGAAACTCCATCATGCGACGAGTGATGAGAGGTATCTTGAGAGGGCCAAATCGACGCTCGATGCTTTTGCTGGGACGTACGGTAGGTACGGGTACGCCGCGAGTGCCTACGCGCTCGCGGTAGACCTCTACCTCAACCAACCAACGCGAATCGTCGTTGTCGGCCCTAGGAAGGAAGGAGCTACGAGGCAGCTTCATGAGGCCAGTCTGCGAGCGTACGACCCGAGAAAGCTAGTGATGCCCCTCGATCCTGATACAGACGCCGACCGTCTGCGCCGACTAGGGTACTCCACCGAAGCCGAACCTCGCGCCTATGTTTGCTTTGGAAAGACATGCCTTCCACCCCTCACAGATCCCGCCGACATCCCCAGCAAGCTGTTGAAGCTCGCGCAACATTAGCCCCTTCTCTTTTCCGTGGACAATCCCGACATCGTACGGATCGCGATCCATCAGATGTGTTACGTCGACACGTCGTGATTGCACCATAGCTTCACCCGTCATCAGACGGTTGTGCACTCGTTTCGGGCATCGTCTATTCTTGTCCAACGCGAACCGGAAAAGAGACGTTTCTCGCGAGGTTTCTGTATGCAAGAGGATCAGCACGATGCGCCTCTCAAGTCAATCATCTTGAGCTTGGAGAATGCAACGACCAAGATAGAAACCATGAGAACATATATCGCCGAGTCTGACGCCGCGATAGGCGGCGCAGCAGCGGCAGGTTCGCCGAGGAAGTTGACTTCAGGTTGGAGGCTCGCGACAAAGACCGTGAGTTTAGTGGCCTGCTCCTC
>CAZUTN010000217.1:0-2195 GCA_964623365.1 uncultured Candidatus Bathyarchaeia archaeon | reverse complement strand
GTCTTGGGAATCACTTATCGAGGCAACGTGAAGGAGACTAGGCTTTCTCCGTCGGTTGAGCTCGTTGGACTGATAAGAAAACGTGGCGGCCGAGTCAACGTGTACGACCCGTTGTACACTCCAGCCGAGTTGAAGCAAATGGGTTTGCACGCGGAACCGACTCTCCCTGGCGCTTTGGAGAAAGCTGACTGTGCGATTCTAGCAGTCGCTCACAATGATTTCAGGCAGATCAAGGCCATAGATCTCGCTGCCAACATGTCAAAGAACTCGGTTGTCGTTGACTGCACAGGAACTCTTGAACCAGGAGAGATAGAGAAGGTAGGCCTGATCTACAGAGGTGTCGGAAGAGGACTCTGGGCCAAGTAGTCGAACAGCAAACCAATAAGCCCAGAGCCAAGTTCTGTATATTGATCATCTGGGGGAAAGCAATTGAAGAAGAGACTGATGGACATACTGGCGTGCCCCGTTGACAAGACCTATCCTCTGGAGCTTCACGTTTTCGAGGAAAGTGACGAGATCGTATCGGGAATCATCCTTTGCCTCAAGTGTAGCCGGTGGTACCCAATTATCGACGAGATCCCGCACATGCTTCCCGACGATCTGAGAGAGGAGAAGGAAGATGTTGCCTTCCTTAGGAAATGGAAGGAGAAGATCCCGCGGGCCACGCTTGCAGAAGGCAGACCATTCAAGCTCGACTAGCAGCTGCTTGGTGGAATGAAGGATTTATAGCGCTGGCGAAGACTCGGGGTAGATCGGCCCGGGGCCGACAGCCCGGTGGAGGAGACCGTTGCTCCGCCGAATGTAGTGGACAAAGGAAGATGAGTTCCGTCTAGGCATAGCGGGCTTTGGTTCTCGTCCAACGAGGAGAAACCCGCCGACGGGAGTTCGAAAGGCTCGTCCTCGAACCCGAACATCTCCCCCGGGCTACCACACTCCTGTCCTCAAATTGTGTTCTCCGGCATACCGTCATAGTTGCTGGCAACGGCGGATTGGGCGGCTTGCTCTTGCATCGTACCTCAGTCACAGTTGTTGAGCTCCGCATGACCGGCAGAACCTATCATCTGCGAGGATCAAGGTTCCGCAGTACATGCAATACTTGGTCGCCACCGGATGCGGCAGAGACGGACGCGCTCCGGGCCTGAACGGAGAGAGTTCGAGAGCGGTTCTCTTGAATCTGAAATAGATCATCCATCCTAAAACAATGACGACACTCGCGATCACAATCCCAACCAATGCTTCCGTCGCAATCAGCCCATAATCGAATATGGTGTGCAATATCACCGCCAAGCACAGGCCTCTGAGGCCCGCGCCTCGATCAACTCTGAGTTTCTGCCGGGCGAGATAGTACCCTACGATGGCGCCCCAAAGCGCGTGCCCGGGGACAGACAGGACCGCGCGGATGATTCCCAGAGCTGCTCCTCGACTCAAGACATACAACAGATTCTCAGGCGCCGCAAATCCTAGTCCTGCTATGGCTCCGTATACCAAGCCGTCCATTGGCTCATTGAACTCGGGTGAACGGTACACCGAGATGCGAACAGCCACGTACTTCGACGACTCTTCTACGAGCGCCACGACCAGCAGAAAATGCAGGAACAAGAGGAGCAAGTCTGTCGAAGGCGGAAGAAGCAAGCTCCCAAGAAGCTCAGCAAATATCACCGGCACAACAAGAAACGCACCTATGAGGAAAGTCTTGATGACAAGTCTGCGTGGCTCTGGATCGTACCGATCTCGGGTATACACGTACCAAGCCAGAAACACGACCGGCGCAATTGCGATGACGATTAGATCGAAATCCATCGGTTCACGTGAGTCCCCTGTAGCGTCCTTGTCCTCAGTCTAGAGCATATGCCGACCTTGGCTTTGCTCTGAAGCCGTCTACTCACTGACCGCTCAGCCTATTTTGATTTTTCACTGCTGTCTGTGTCCGGCATTTGGCCACGTCGCTTGATGGATGGTCATCTCTCAGTGCGACTGAACTACTGCACCGTTCGAGACGAGCAAGGAGGTAGCAACGCAAAGAGTTATCGTTGTGAGGCGCACATGAAACTTCGAGAGGTGGATAGTTTGGTTTGGAAGTACATCGAAGTTGTGGGAGAATCGCCTGAGAGCTTCGCGGAGGCGGCCCAAGTCGCTGTAACAGAAGCGGCCAAGACTGTTCGCGGAATGGAGTGGTTTGAGGTAACTTCCATGCG
>CAZUTN010000216.1:0-2214 GCA_964623365.1 uncultured Candidatus Bathyarchaeia archaeon | reverse complement strand
TCAGGCTTAACTCGTAGCGAGGCGCTCTGCATGTAAGAGATTTCTCATAGGTGTGGGTCTCTTGGTGCGCACAGGCAAGTATTGGGTCACCTTTTATAGTAGTCTTGGCTCTTGCGTGGTCAGTATACTGGAGATCTTACCTGCGTGGATGACGGGAGGGCCATCGGGGCCGTGCCGATTATCGCGGCGAGTATTATCTTTCGTATAACTAGAGAATAGGGACGGTGGAAAGCGAAGATGGGTTATGAGAATCGACGTTACGGTGCCCCAAGGCAAATGACGAAAGTCAAATGCTCCGACTGCGGCGCAGATACGGAAGTACCGTTCGTGCCGACGGCGGGCAAACCAGTCTACTGTAGAGAGTGCTACCAGAAGCACCGCAGGTACTAGGCAAACGGCCTAGAACCGATACTGACCGGAATCTCCTCATTTTTCTTTGCCTTCAAATATGCATCCTGTAAGGTTTCCTGATCTAGATCTGCCACGATTGGGTCTGCCGATGTGTCTGTACCAGAAGCGGCTGATCCACATGTCGATGGACACGGAGGTCTCCAACTGAACGTATCTTCTACAGTATGGACACTGCAAAATGAATCACCGTGAATGTTTCTTAAACCAAGATTCGTCGCAGGCAGATACTGAGGGGCGGCGCGTTTCCCACCTCAGAAACCTTGAGCGGCAAAGCCTAGAGGGCAGTCTCCTTGAAGCTTGCCCGGTGCGAGCCAGGATCATCTGAATCGGCTAGGATTTCTGCTCGATTTCGTGCGCTTCCTGATGTTTTGCTTTTTCTTCTGTCGCTTTCGCATCACATAGTCTGCCCTGCTCAATCTATGTCCCATGCTACCTTGCCCCACGTTGCGCCTTTGTATGTCGGCGCCTGTACTTCAGTATACCTAGCGCCACGTTCCTTTGCCGGTCACAAGCATCTTATCCATCCCAAGGGGACCAAGCGTCGTTCGAATAGTTTCAGTAACAATTCTTGCAGCCATGATGTTGCTTCGTTAAGCGTCGTGCCCTCTATCTCGTGTCGATTCTTCCCGGAGAATGTAAACCGGCGTTGTTCCTTCAGACAATCCAGTTACCACACTATCGTCAACGAGATAAGCCTCCCACTTGATGAACCAAGTACCCCTGACGGATCGGAGCCCTTGGAACCAAGGATCCCGTCTACTCGATCTTGGATTCTCAGCGAGGAGATCCTCCACGCTGGGTGGAGGGCGTCCGCAGTTTCTCCTCAATGCTTCACGCTTGTGGAAAACTGGGGGCTGTTGTGCGAGGTGGCCTACCGTCGTCGCTAGGCTTGGTTTGTCACCTTGATCTCGATCGTTGAGACGTTTCGTACTTGTCCTTCCTCGCCCAGTTGTTCGGTTCCGATGGTGATGTTCTTCACGCGAAGCTTGCCCTCGAAGAATCGTCTTCTGCACACCTCAACGACATCGACGGCTGCTGATATGGCTCGCCCTCTCGCTTTGATTGAAACCTCATTGTTGCCACCCGTGAAATGCATCAGGATCGCTGTAACATACGCCATGATCGGCTTCTGTCCAATGAAGACGGTGTTGGAGGGGATTCCACTCTGCCGTGTTGGTGGGGGTGTCTCGGCTTTCTGTTGTTCTGTCATCTTCTGCTCACCACTCTCTGCTTCTGTTACACATTGGATAGGACGAAGGATCCGGATCCACTGCATACGCCCATGGATAGCGCTGTCCTGCACTTAAGTGTCCTACGTTCGGTTCACATGCTACTGACAGAGCTCTCCGTGAATCTTCGACTCTCTAAGGGCCTACTTTCCGGCGCGATGAGTTCACGCGAGTGAGGTTGTGGGTCACATCTTCTCAGGGCGACCTTACTGCGTTGATTGGTTCTCTACGACTTGCAGTCTGCCCTTTCTGCCAAGGCTAACTTGCAGTTCGCCCCTGAAGGTTCTTACCCGTCCATTATTGATCTGAACTGTGTCTCCGATCGACACTCTGTCTATTTCGGCGTTCCAGAGCGACATCCTCATAGACCCGGTGCCATCGGAGATTGTTGCAGTCGAAAGAGTGAGAGCATCGCCGAACCTTGAGAAGACGTACCTCGGGATTGATTTCCCAACGACCTTTACTTTCAGATTGACACATCTGAACCTGGCATCTATGTCTTTGATTTGGAGGTCGCTCCTTTCCAACGTTTCCATTCTGCTAGCTGGAGTGAATTCGATGAATGGGAAACTTG
>CAZUTN010000215.1:0-2233 GCA_964623365.1 uncultured Candidatus Bathyarchaeia archaeon | reverse complement strand
GTCGAGGAAGCCTCCAAGTTACAGCTTGGCAAGAACGTGAGGAATATTCTTGAGAGCGCGCATGAGTTTCCTGAGGGCCGTTGGCTCTTCATAAGGATGGGATCAGAGCGGGACGTTCGCGATGTTGAACAGCTGCTGGCTCTGAAAGCACGACCGTTGAAGAGCGAGCGAACAACATGGTAGACGATCGGCGAGATGAACTGGCCGCAGTTATCCCGAACCGTGCGCAAATTGCTGTGATCGGCGAGGTAGCAGCGCAACAAGTCCAGTTGCGAGTCCGGATACTACGGCGAGGGCAAAGAAGACCGTGGGCAGCAGGGAAAGATCCGATCCTACGGCTAGGCCAACTATGATCGGTCCGATCGCACAGCCCCCCAAGACGCCGATTCCCCACACGATTGAATTCGACAGCGACAACAGATCTGCCGGAACGGCGTCGGTCACAGCCGAAATGAACACCGGGAAGTTGCTGTACGTGAAAAACCCGAAGAGAGCCAGGAAGATCGTGGCCACGACCGGATTCGAGAGCGTCAAGAGATACAAGATAAGCGCCAGGCTCTGACCTGCATTGTTGACCATGAGGGACCCCCTCCGGTAAATGTCTGACAAGTGACCGAAGGCAACCTGTCCAAACACGCTCAGGACAATCGAAATCATCAAGATCACGCCTACGCCGAAACTGAAGGAGTACTGCTGAACCTGCACTATGAAGACTGAAAGGAAGCTCACGACACCTTGACCGAAGGCTCCTCTAAGCGCGCCTACCGTCGTCAACACGAGCAAGCTGGTCTTGGCAGACCTGCTCAGAGAAAGGATCTTCCGCGGACGGGCGTCAGCAGGGTTTGACGAGTCAGCACAATTCAGCGCGTTGCTACATCGCGAACTGCGAGATGCCTTCTCCCGCTCAGTTTGAAAACGGAACAGTCCGATGAGCCCGGCTGGAAGAAGTCCGAAGATGCCAAGTGCAATGACTCCGTACGGTAGGTTTAGGGCGGTGATCAAGATAACGACCAGGCTCGGGTACAGCGTCCGCCCCAGGCTGCCCATGGCGCCATTGAGCCCAAGCGCCTTTCCAATCTTCCGTGCTGGGTAAGCTTGACTGAGGACCGTCCCCCCTATCGGATGAGCTACACTTGTTCCCAAACCGCCAATCGCTGCGAATAGGACAAGCGCAGGATACACGCCCAGAGACAGCCAAGACCTCACAGGCCCAACTGTGACGGACCAACCTGTCCCAACGATACCGACTGCCATCATGACAAGGCCGGCTACGAGGAGAGCTCTGTTTCGTTTGAGTCGGTCCGAAATGTGACCTACAACGGGGCTTGCAACAACCGACGTCACGTTCCACATTGCCGCGACGACCCCGAGCTCCGGCGCGGACAGCCCGAACATTGTGAGCAGTAGCGGAAAGATGGATAGCGGTACCATCTGCACGCCGTCGGTCACGAAATGAGCAAGGGACGTGGAGATGAGTGCTCGTCTTTGAAGCGGTGTCTCGTAGAACAAGCTTCTCAACCTAATCTGACGCGTGGGACCGCTTGGACTCGTTGAATCCGATCAGCACCGTCCCCCGGGCGGGGTCATCGGGGCTCCAACCCGCTTTCTGCGCGAACTTGAAGTGCACTGGAGATGTGATTGTGACTGAGACGACATCTTGAACGCCTGGGAGTTCTTCCAGCTCAGGAAACGGTAGAGCCCTGTAGGCAAGTCTCAGGGACTTCCCTTTGGCCCCCATGAGCGCGTCGCGATGAAACACCAGGCTCTTGCCGAGCAAGATAACCGTCGGATCCGCGGCAAGCTTCTCGGCTCGGCTAGGTTCCCAGATCTCTTCTCCCACAATGCGTTCTTCGTCGCAAACGACTATGATAGGTCCAGGCGGGTGTCTCAGTTCTGGGGAGTGATGTATCATCACAACGTGTTGTCGGCCCAGCACCTCTGTGATTCCCTCGTTCACGATTTCCATTCCAGGCAACCCTAAGCGAATGTTCGATTCCGTCTCAAGTCGCCGCAGTGAGTCTCTCTCCTCATCCGGCAATACCCAGCACGCTACGACTCCAGTCGTCTCATTCAGCCGTTTGATGACAGACTCAACTGCGTCCATCGCAGAGCCTTCTCGATCTGGGCTATCCAATTCTGTATCTGGGATGATCTTTCGGAATCTGGATCTTCTTCTCCATTGGGAGTTGACTGTAGGCGGCGTCTACCATTGCGACCGCAGGAAAGACCACTT
>CAZUTN010000214.1:0-2241 GCA_964623365.1 uncultured Candidatus Bathyarchaeia archaeon | reverse complement strand
CTCCAATAGCAACTCTTGAGTACTGCATCAGAAATAGGGTAGAGTGGTTGGCGAGCCGGTGGGCGACTTCCGAGCTTCGGCTTGAGGAAACTCCACCCACAGGACGGAGGCGTGGCGTCGTGAGGCGTCGGGCGAGAGCCCGGGTGAGGACACAGAAAGAGAACCAGCACCAGTCAATGGCCATGAGGCGAACGCGCCGAGGAGGCTGGTGACTAGGGTGAAATGTCTGCCCACGTTGTGAAAGGGATAATAGGCACCGATGAGCGCCGTCCGAGGGGCGGGTATCCCGATTAGACAAATGTCGCCACGAACAGAAGGTGGGTTACGGCCGGCACGCCAACCATCTTCACCATCCAGCGCAAGCGACAAAACGCTAGTCCGCCACGTATCAAGAGCCTCTGCGGACGAATACGCGGAAAAAGTCCGAAATGAGCACAAGCCAGAGGAGGTGCGAGGTTGATTGATGTCTCGACGCTTGATCTGATCGGACTCTTGGCTAGTTTCACGTTCTTGGGCTACTCCTCTTGGAGGGACATCGTGAGCAGGGAAGTTCCCGATCGAGTGTGGCTAGTTTCCTACCCAGTTGGTCTCGTGCTCATAGCGCTCAGATTGATTGCCCAGACCAGTTCATGGATGGTAATCCTACTGTCGATTGCCAGCACGACTGTTCTCTCCTTGGCATTGTCCTACCTCGGGCTGTGGGGAGGCGCAGATGGCAAGGGGTTCACCTGCCTTGCGCTCATGAATCCTCTGGTCCCGGTGCTCGGCGCAAACCTGCCTCATATCGTGAACCCGCTGTTTCCGCTGGTTGTCTTCTCCAACGCGTACGTAGCATCGCTCGCCTCTATGCTGTATCCCATTCAAAGGAACTTGAGGGCATGTCGAATGCACGACCTCTTTGAGGGTCTAGGGGACGAGCGTCTTCTTCGCAAGGTTGCAGCGTTTCTCACGGGATATCGAATTCCAGTGGGCGAACTAGAATCGAAGTCCTTCTTTTTCCTGCTCGAATCCGTTGATCAGCAAGGGTCGACAGTCAGGCGTCGTTTCAAGTTCCAACTCGGAATTGAAACGGATCGCCAAAAGGAGCTGGCGGATCTCAAGGCTGCAGTGAAGTCGGGGCAGCTTCACGGGAGCGTATGGGTGAGCCCAGGGCTTCCGTTTCTCCTCTTCGTCACCGTAGGGTTGGGGTTATCCGTGGTGTTCGGTGACATGGTCTGGCGTGCTCTTTCGGTTCTGTCGCACTATGTCGCCACCTTGATCTAGCAAGTACTGTCCGCCGTCTCGAGGCCGAAATCAAGTTCGATCCTGACAATGCTCTCCTCGTTGGATGCCCGAGCGTATCTCTGAAGGAGTTCTCTGTTGAGATCAAAGAAGGTTCTGCTCCAACTGAAAGGGGATAGAAGTTCTCTCGCTCGTTGTCGAAAACCCATGATGTACAGAGCGGCGCTCAGCGCCTCAGCTGTTGAGAGTTTACCTATCCTTGCATAGTTGACTGGATTGGCGGCCATTAGAGCGGGAAGTTTGCGATTTGCGCCGCGGAAGTGTTTCATGAAGATTCCCTCAGCTTTCTCCCAAGAACAGTCGATTGCGACTACCCCGGCTCTGATGCAATTGGTCATGTCGGATGGCAGAAGGAATCTCGGCGAAGCAGGGTTTAGTACGATCGCATTTTCGCGTATTTCCGACACTCGCCGTATCGGAATCGCCAGTCCCTTTCTTGTCAGGACCGACGCCGTACACTTCCGCGGGTCATCCTGCCTCATCATGTACACGAAGACCTTTGGTCGGTCCTCGTTCCCCTTGCTCCGCATTTCCCCTCCGCTCTAATGAAATCAGTCCGTACGCCAGCTGATATCTCGAGAGGACATGGAACGCTTTTAAGATGGTTCGGTTCGAACCGGAAGATGCCAAACTCTCCTCCAGGTCGGCTTTATCCGCTGTCGCGGCTAGCCGCTGGAGGAGGTTTGGCGCTTCTCCGATCCGAATCCGCGATCACTTGGTAGTGCGCAGTTTTGCGTGTGACATCGGATCGTCCATGACCTTGGGAATCAGGTGAATCAGGTCCGTCGGTGCGAGATGGTCACCGAGTTCTACCTTGGCGAGATCTCCCGCCGCCCCATTGACGAAGGCACCCGCAACCGACGCCTCAAACACGGGTACACCCTTGGCCATCAGACCTGCGACGACGCCGGACAGTACGTCGCCTGTTCCTCCGACCGTCATCGCCGGGTTGCCGGTTCG
>CAZUTN010000213.1:0-2248 GCA_964623365.1 uncultured Candidatus Bathyarchaeia archaeon | reverse complement strand
CAACCGCGTCAGGCTTCGCTTTCGATAGGAGCTCCTCGTTGATCTGGAATCCTTCAAAATCCCTCATACGTTGTGCCTGCTCCGCGTCCTGCCCCATGCTCACCCAGACATCTGTGTAGAGTACGTCGGCGTCCTCCACGGCCTCAAAGGGATCATCCGTATAGGAAATCGTCGCGTTGCTCTTCTTCGTTAGCTCGTTTGCCTTCCAGGCCATGTCAGGACTTGGCTGATAGTTCGGAGGAGTCGCCACTGACATGTTCATACCCATGGTTGCACATGCGAGCATCAGAGAGTTGCACACGTTGTTTCCGTCGCCTATCCAAGCAAGTTTGAGCCCTTGAAGCGAGCCTTTCGCATCTTCGATCGTTGCTAGGTCCGAGATAGCTTGGGTTGGGTGTTCAAGGTTACTCAACGCGTTGATGATGGGCACACTCGCGTATTCTGCAAGTTCGACGAGCGTATCATGGTCGGATGTCCTGTAGACCAATGCGTCCAAGTAGCCTGACAATACACGAGCAGTGTCCTCGACCGGCTCACCGCGTCTCAGCTGCAATTCATCTGGCCTCATGTAGATTACGTTCCCACCAAGTCTAGTTGCCGCTGACTCGAAGCTTACTCTGGTGCGAGTTGAGGGGTGCTCGAACAGTAGTCCAACGACCTTCCCGGCCAAAATCCTAGCTGGTGTACCGCCTGGGGCCACCGGCTTCAACTTCTTTGTCGATTTCAGGATGGCATGAATCTCCGAGCTGTCAAGATCAGAAACGGAGAGTATGTCTCTTCCCTTCAAACCTGTCATACGTCATCGCCACGGTGGTACCTCATGATTCAATGATGAATACCCTTTAAAGTACTACATCTGCCGGTACGGTGCTGCTTACTTTCTAACCTTCAGTTCGACACCCACGGTTCGCTTCACTAGCTGCGCCAACGTGTCGACACTGCTCTTTGGGCCCTTCTTTGTGGGTATCGACACAACGAGCGGGTATTCCTTTCGATGTCTAGCCAAGAGCGGCTGAATCCACTCCATGACAGGTTCTGTGACCATGATGAGGGAGATCGAACTGTCTGAAAGATACTGGGCCAACACTTTTTCAGCTTCGGCCCGATCCCTCACGTACCTGCTCCTCTTCAAACCCGAGACTCTGAAGTACGCAGCTGTTTCTCGGTCCCCCAACAGCGCGATTTTCGTCATGTACCACCGACCCGCCCTTCATTTGACAGCTGACCGCTAAGAGCTCCCATTAGAACTGTCTCAAGACATCATCTTTTCCCATTATTCGCCCGCAGTAGTGACAGCGTATTCTTAGAGGTTCTGGGATCTCGACTCTGAACTCGGAGGTCACGGGTTCTCGTGCGTTTACGACGCAGGAAGGGTTGTTGCACCTTATTATTCCCCTGATGGTTTGGGGGAGTTGAACCCGCTTCTTCGAGGTCACCTCGTATTCTCTGACAATATTGATCGTTGCTTTTGGAGCGATCAACGCGATCTTGTCCACTTCTTGAGGGTTAAGCTCTCTATCGTCTATCTTCACAATATCTTTCCGCCCATGCCGCTTGCTCTCAACATTCATGACGGCACTGACAACCTCGCCCTGCTTGCCGTTGATGGCAAGAATGTGGAGCACATCCAATGCGTGTCCAGGCTCGATATGATCGATTACGGTCCCGTTCCGAATCTTCTTGACGTACAACTGGTCCTTCGATGACAAACGAGGCTCAGAGCCGCTACTGCAAGGGACCTCTATATATGAATCGGCGCATGCTGCCGCAATTGGAAACGTCTCAAGACCTCGCGGCAACGCGACGCTAGGTTATTTACTGGAACTCGGGACCTATTTCGGCGGGTGGGCCGGGTGGACTTTGCCGGCAAGGATATTGTATCGATCAGAGACCTCACGCGCGAAGAGATCGACTACATCCTGAGAACCACAGACCTAGTCGAACCTTTGGCGCGAAAAGGATCCGACATGCTACACGGCAAGATCTTGGCCACCGCCTTCTTTGAACCAAGTACTCGTACGAGGCTCAGCTTTGAGTCGGCAATGTATAGGCTAGGCGGAACCTGCATCGGATTCGCCGACCCCAAGGCTGCCGCGGTTGAAAAAGGAGAGAATCTTGCAGACACGGTTAGGGTTGTTGAAAACTACGCGGATGCACTTGTGATTCGTCACCCACTTGAGGGGGCGGCGAGGCTTGCTGCCGAGTTCTCCTCCGTTCCCGTAATCAACGCTGGAAGCGGCGCGGAGGA
>CAZUTN010000212.1:0-2260 GCA_964623365.1 uncultured Candidatus Bathyarchaeia archaeon | reverse complement strand
GGTCAGAGCCTGACAGGGTGACTACGCTACCAATGGCTCGACGGCAGCCTTCTTGCGCTTGCGCCTCACGTACTCGACAATAGAGATAAACTCAGCCTCGGTGAGAAGCTCAACGCCGCTGTCACAGTAGCGTCCTGTTCTTCGCTCAATCTCGCGATCTATCTCCTCACGCTCTTCATGTGTCGTCTCAATGCCGAGCCTCCGCAGCCACTCTCTGACTTTGATGCTCATGAGCAAACTTCCGTTCCGTTTTCGAGATGCCTGATGCGTTTCCTCGGGACCATTGTTGGTTGAATCTCCTTTTGGATGGTCTCAGTCCCTTTTAGAAGCTCGGTTCTGTCATTGTCAGCCAAAGGCTAGGCCTAAGATGTGTTCCCCTCGATCTAAACACTGCTGAAGCACCTGCTGCCCCTCGCTTGCCGTGTCACGCATAGGTAATATTGAACCTCGGCGTCATGCCTCGTGGTATGCGTTATGGAAGCCTCTGGCTACGAATTGTTGTCGCTGTACGGGTTTTCAGCAAAGTGCCCGAACAAAGCGCGTCTTGAGTTCAACCCCAAATCGAAGAGGGAGAAGGGCGACTTGGTCCTCCATCTTGAGAAAGGCTTGAAGATCTTCATATCATGGGGAAGCCTAGAAGAGGCGAGGAGACGGTACGCCACCGCGGCCGCGCAAGCCTCTGACAGTGTGCAACGTTCCATTAGGAGCACGCGCGGAAAACTGAATGGAACACCGGAGACCAGGAACCTAAAGATTCAAGGCCATGACGCAGTCTACACCCGCGCAAGGATGCTCTTCGAGCAAGGAAGCTTCCCCTTCGGCGGACGTCGCGTGACCCAAGATGCCTACGCTATGCATGTGCACTGCGAGAATTCTGAAAGATACTACGTAGTCTATGCTTTCGCACGGCCTGAAGTGTCTGAGGAACTGGGGAAGATCTTCGAACCGATAGTGTCGTCTTTCAGATGTCACTCATCTTAGGCTCGGCAGCCCTTCTTGCCGGCTCTTGGAACAATATCTTTGGGTCGTTTCTCGCGAGACTTGGAACGACTCTAGGAGAATGAAAACGAGGTCGTGCGCGATGAAACCGAAGGTGTACGTGACACGAGTAGTTCCCGAAGAGGCGCTAGAGAAACTGCGAGAGCACTCTGAGTATCGCATCTGGGAGGGCGAGCTTCCGGTCCCACGCGAGGTGCTACTGCGCGAAATCAAGGCCGTGGATGCGCTTCTTTCACTTCTCACGGACAAGGTCGACGCCCTGGTCATGGACGCTGCGCCCAGACTGCGAGTCATCAGCAACATGGCTGTCGGATTCGACAACGTGGATGTCGCTGAGGCAACTAGGCGCGCGATCATGGTGTGCAACACTCCGGGGGTGCTGACTGAAACAACTGCTGACTTCACGTTTGCCCTGCTGCTTGCGGCTGCGCGACGTGTCGTTGAGGGGGAACGAATCGTCAGAGCTGGAAAGTGGAAGACTTGGGGTCCCATGATACTCCTCGGTCAAGACGTGCACCACGCGACACTGGGCATAATCGGACTCGGCAGGATAGGAGCCGAGGTCGCCAAGCGAGCTCGGGGATTCGACATGAAGATCACATATTACGACACCGCCAGACGACCTGACCTAGAGAAGGAACTCGGCGCCGAGTTCAGAGACCTCAAGACCCTACTTTCAGAATCGGATTTCGTCACAGTTCACACACCTCTCCTCCCGGAGACCCATCACCTGATCGGCGAAGAACAGTTCAAGATCATGAAGACGACTGCAATCCTAGTCAATACCGCTAGGGGGCCGATCGTAGACCCCAAAGCGCTCTACAACGCGCTGCGTGGCCGTCAGATCGCCTACGCAGCGTTGGACGTAACAGAACCGGAACCGATACCACCGGATGACCCGCTACTCAAACTCGACAACATTATCATTGCTCCTCACATTGCTAGCGCCTCGACCGCAACGCGCAGAAGAATGGCTATGATGGCGGTCGACAACCTGCTCAAAGGTGTCAAGGGTGAAGAACCACCTCACATTGTCAATCCAGAAGTGCTTGTCAAGTAACGCTCGAACTGGAACTGAAAGTGCGGAAGACCAGATTTCACACACAACAGTCGCGTACTCGTTGTCATGAGAAGTTTTCGGCGGGGGCCGCAGCTTTTTATCTCATGATCAACGTGACGCACGTTGAGGAGTCCGTAGATGAAGGTTTACGATACCAGTGGTAGGAGAAGCTTCATCGGACGATTGGATTGCGGGGCAGAT
>CAZUTN010000211.1:0-2263 GCA_964623365.1 uncultured Candidatus Bathyarchaeia archaeon | reverse complement strand
TCTTCCACGGCATTGACATCTGTTGGATTGATGACCGAGGGTATGCCTTCTCTGATCAGAGTTCCCCTGTCCGGATCCATTTTGACTTCCGTCGTGTCGGGGACTTGCTTAATGCATGCAATGACGAACAATGTTTGACGCTTCAGCCATCAATAATATTCAGCGCTATTTATTCTTGGAAGTACCTTGTTCTGTCTTTCAGCGACTGAACAGATCCACGGTACGCACGTTCAAGATCCAGAACCTATGTCCGTCACGGGCAGGCCGTTCTCGGTTGCTAGAGTCCCCAGATTGGGTTCTGACCGCGCTTCAATTCAATTAGCCTCTTCAGTAGCTCGGCCTCTTCCGGGGTAAGCTCTGTGGCAAGACGCATCTGTAGAATCTTGACATGCTTTTCCGGAACGTCAACCACAAGGGTCTGACCTTCAACCACATTACGGCCTACGATTCCCTTGTCAATGGAAGTGGCGACCTGCATGCCCTTGGCTGCTTCCTGCAAGTCGTTCCCTTTGTCTTGAATTCGCATGATCTCGCCGATTCTTCGTCCGTTCTCATCCATGAGGGGATACTTGGGTCGAATCCTCCCGGCCAGAACTTCAACACCAACGACGGCTGGCTTGCTCCTCCGAAAGACAAACCCAGGAAGAACTTTCACCGACCCGGGTCTGATGAGGCTGTCCAATTCGGCCTTGATGCCTGCTGCTTTCTGTTCTTCGAACCACTTCAGATAGTCCTCGATGAGGTGATAGATTATTTCCGCCTTGAAGATCGGGATTCCTGCGCTTGTCGCTTCCTCCTCGGCATCGGGGAGTATCTTGACATTGAACGCGAGTACTGCGGCATGCAGTCTGTCGTCGACCCAGACTGCTTCAGCCTCTGCGATGTCGCGTTTCGAAACGTCACCAACATCGGCAAGTCGGAGGGGAACATTGTAGTTTGACAGCGAGTTGGTTATCGCCTCCAGTGAACCCAAGGTGTCAGTCTTGAGGATGACTCCGTTCCGATCCGTCTGTATCCTGAGTTTCTCAACCTCTTCTTCGATCATCCGAGCGTACTCTTTCACGTTCTTGCCGTGAGGGACTCCGTACAGAGCGGAGCCGGCGAGCGCCAAGTCGAGATTGGGCGCTGCAACCTTGACGCCGGACGCCGCCCCTACTCGCTCGGCGTTCAAGAATCTGTCTCTTGGATCCCGTATCTCGTCGAGGGGCTTTGGGAGGAGCAGGGCGCGGACTTTTGTCGAGATGGGTCCCTCTCTTCCTCCGAGGACGATCGTGTCGTTGACTCTGAGGACGCCATCGTAGATGATTGCATTTATCGTCATGCCGAGACCCGGCTCCTCCTTAACCTCAAGAACGGTTCCAAGGGCGGGTCCCCCCCGCGTCTCTAGTTTGTCGTGCATGTACGCTTGCGTCAGCCCAGCGATGATCGCAAGCAATTCCGGAATTCCTTCCCCAGTTCGAGCGCAAGTGGGTATTATCGCGACGTCTCTGGTGAAGTCGGTAATTCTGTCAAACCGGTCGGATCTGAAACCGAGTCTCGACAACGTTCCTATTATGGTGTAGATCCGGTTGTCTAGCTCAGTCTGAATCTCAGGTGCCTGTTGCCTGTATGAAACGATGAACGGAGTATTCCCTACGGACTTCCATCCCCTTATCAGGTCAATCTTGTTGGCAGCCACTACGAACGGAGTCTTGCGTCCCTTGAGAATGCTTAGGGACTCCGTCGTCTGGGGTTCAACCCCCTTCGAAGCGTCAATAACGAGAACAGCTATGTCTGCGGCTGACCCACCTCTACGCCTAAGGTTAGAGAAGGTTTCGTGCCCGGGCGTGTCGATGAACAGCAGGCCTGGGACCTCGATCTTGATCTTGAATTGCTCAAGCAAAGGACCGCATGTCTCTTCTAGGACGCTGGAGGGCAGGAGGCTGGCCCCGATCCACTGGGTTATCTGCCCCGGCTCCCGTGCCGCGACGGAAGTGCCCCTAATCTTGTCAAGTAGCGTTGTCTTTCCGTGATCCACGTGGCCAAGCACGGCCACGATAGGTTGCCGCAGGGGCATATCCCGTCATCTCTCAACTGGGCAACGGTTGATGAGCGCAGATCTCTCTTAAACGTTTGAGATAACGACAACGCCTCGTCCTACCTTGAAGTTCTCGGCAAGCTGCCATCAGCACCATGAAGGGCTCGGAGTTCTCCACGCAGTCGGGTCACGGGCAGAGAGGGCGCTCAAAGGACTACGGTATCGGGTCTCGCGGTCATTCGGTCC
>CAZUTN010000210.1:0-2265 GCA_964623365.1 uncultured Candidatus Bathyarchaeia archaeon | reverse complement strand
CGTGCTTGAAATCATCCCAGGCTTCCTTTCTCTTGCGAGACTTCAGCGGCAATACGGCGTCAAACTGCGCGTCATAGGGATAAGTAGAAGGGGCCTCGTGAATCTCGAGGCGCTGAGACGCGCGATAAACAAGAGGACCAGATTGGTCGTTCTGATGCACCTGTCAAACTCACTGGGCACTCTTCAGCCCTTGGAAGAGGCAAAGAAACTCATCAAAGAGAGCAACGCTCTCTACCTGGTCAATGCGTCTCAGTCGATCGGTCAGATCAGAGTCGATGTCAAGGAGCTTGACTGCGACTTCTTGGTGGCGCCGTGTAGGAAATGGCTTCGAGGTCCGCAAGGACTAGGCCTTCTCTATTGCAGGAAGAAACTGATAGACGACATGGAGCCCTCGCACATCAGTTGGACAACGACCAAGTGGATCTCACGCACTCGTTACCGGCATATTGGCACAGCTGAAAGGTTTGAGGCCTGGGAACTGAACTTCGGAACAGTCGGGGCCTTGAACAGAGCCCTTGACTATCTCGATGAGATAGGCGGGATAGACAGCATAAGGAACAGAATACGGGACCTCACAAGCTACCTACTCAACAAGCTCCGGGAAACAGAAGACATCGAGGTCTACGGAGAACGTGAATCCGCGATAAGAGGCGGAATCGTGGCCTTCGACAAGAGGAACGTCCCACCAGAGACCGTGTCGAAGCAACTGGCAAAAGAAGGAATAATCATCGAGGCCGGCAATTTCGCAGCGCCTCTTGCCCTCAAGACTTTCCAGAGAGACAAGTGGGCGAGAGTATGCGTGCACTACTTCAACAACACAGAAGACATTGACAGGTTCATCGCTGCGTTGAAAGCAGCTAAGTGAGAACGCGACATCTACTGTTCGGTTTCACTCCTCAAGCTAGCCCGTGGCAAGTTCCTGGAATGTCATTTTCACAGCGGTGACGTTGTGGCCCTAGCGGCTCAGTCCTTGATTGCTTCCAGCAAGCTCACGGCGTTCCAGAGTTTTACTCTGGTGTAGGGGGGCATGTTTGGGTCTTGGCTGATGTCATCGAGAATCGAGATCGCGTTCGCAGCCCGGACGCCCAGGCTTAGTCCCTCGGCTTGGAGCGAATCCATAGCGGTCTTGGCGGCCCTTCTAATATTCCGCGGAGTGGTTGTGTCCTGAGAAACCTCATTGAGTACGCCCATGGCTTGCTTCGTCCGTTCTTCGTACTCCTCCTTGCGCTTCGCTTTCGACAATCCATGCCGCCCCACATTTCAGACTCGCTGACTCACGCATTTTATAGGCCCCTCCTAAAATCTTTCCCGTGGGGAGGTGCGTAGCGATGGGGGCCGAAGTGAAGCGAATGGCGGATCTGCTCAGATCGGGAGCAACAATGCTGAAAGAGACATGCCCGGTCTGCGCTACGCCGCTCTTCAGGATTGGGAAAGACACTTTCTGCGCGAAGTGCAATCGTCCGGTCGCGATCATTTCCTCAGCTGAGGAAGAGGTGAGGCTCGCAAGCCAGCAGGTGCTTGACGGTCTTGAGCAAGCAATACTTGGGAAGATAGGCGAGCTGGACGCTGCGATTAAGAAGGAACGTGAACTCGCTCAACTTCGGGAACTTGGAGAAGCCGTCAAGACGTACCTCTCCGCTTTGGAACAGATCAGAAAGCTCAAAGCTGCCTAGCGAACGCGTCAACGCAGGTCTCTGAGTTCAATCGATTGGGCGGTCGGTCTTATCTGGCTTTGAGCGTCAGCTTGTCGTTGATCGCCTCGAAGAATTCGTCAAGCTTCTCAAGCGGAACCCGGGCGCCGCATGCCTGTGCATGACCTCCTCCCGACGCGCCTAGTTTCGGCGCCACTGCTCGAAGAATCCGGTTCAAGTCAAGAGATCGGTCAATGACTCGAAACGAAACATCGGCCACGCCACGGCGCGTGTCCCCGTCGACGTAGGCCCCAACACTCACGCCAGCGGTCGCAGCGGCGTACGTCGCTCCCTTCCCTGCTGGGCCGTCCAAGTCATAGGCAACCGCAATTCTCCCCAGCTTCTGAGCGTTCTTCTCCACGCGCTGCCTGAACGATTCTTCCAACTCGCTTGCTTTGACCGCGGAAGCTACGATTCTACTGTCATCAGAGGGAGGTCTGCGGCTGGCCAAGAGGTCCACGATCTGTCGGTGGAATTCGTGGTCAGTCCGCGTCACCTCAAGCGCTCCGCAGAGGAAGCCGGCTTGCAGAAAGAGGGAGCGCTTGTCCCAACGGTTCAGGCGATCGATGCAGAG
>CAZUTN010000209.1:0-2275 GCA_964623365.1 uncultured Candidatus Bathyarchaeia archaeon | reverse complement strand
CGAACTTGGAAGCCACGGTGCAGAAACTCGAGATAGTCATCGACGAGGACAGCGTGAGAAGAGAGGCTGAGAAGGTCATGGGCACGGAGTTCTTTAAGGATCTGATGAACCAGCTGACCGTGGCGAAACGGCTGCGAACCGGCCAAGCTTCTCCTGCTCGCTAGCGGCTGTTTGTGCTTCCGACTGGTATGCCGTTCCATAAGGTGAGTCATCAGGTTTTGGCTGCTTGGCCACGAGGCTGCATCCTTTGAGACAGCGCTTGCTCAGCAGCCGGTCACCAACAATCCACTTCTTCCTGGCGGCGATGCTGCGAAGACCCTAGCTCTGCAAAGTGTTTTACGCTATTTCCTCGCTAGTGTGGTTGGAGTTCAGATCGGGTCATGGGATCCGTAGTTGCGATCCATTCGTTTAGGGGAGGCACAGGGAAATCGAATCTAACCGCGAACTTGGCGTATTGCTGTGCGAGCATGGGAGCCCGCGTGGGAGTAGTCGATACGGACATTCAATCTCCGGGTATCCATGTCCTGTTTGGACTTGGAGACTCGCCGATGAAGTACTGCTTGAACGACTACCTCAAAGGTGAATGCTCGATCAGCGATACAGTATGTGATGTGAGCGGCAAACTCGGTCTTCCAACGGGAACAATCAACCTAATACCTTCTAGGCTCAACGCCCAAGCTATCGTCGCGATGCTGAAAGAAGGTTTTGATGTCCAGAAACTCAGCACCGCCATCTCAGACGTCATGAGGGAACTTCGATTGGATATTCTACTAGTGGACACTCACCCGGGCATTGAGGAAGACACTCTCCTTTCAATAGCCATGTGCGACATCTTGGTTGTGATACTCCGCCCAGACGAACAAGACTACCTTGGGACGGCCGTGACATTCCAGATTGCTGAGAGGATGGAAGTCCCTCGAACTTTCCTGATAGCCAACAGGGTGCCTCCGGACCTTGACTCGAAGCAGTTTGAGATGAAGCTGAACGCGACGTACAAAGTCCCGATCATAGGAGTGCTTCCATTCTCATACGGGCTCATGATGGCTCAGAGCAAACAGGTGTACTGCTTCACCTGTCCCAGAGACCCATTCTCGGTGGCGACGAGCACCGCAGCTGAACAAATACTCAAGAGCACCAAGTAGACCGCTCTCTGCAACGTACGTTCGTGTGACGACAGGGTACGGAGTCGAAACGCGAACGCTGACGCCCATTCGAAGTTGCGCAGAGCTTGCCGAATCTGTTGCACGAACATGGCGGAGCGAGAGGTGTTCTTCTACGGTTGGGGAGCTCGACATTTGTCGCAGAATGTCGCTTGAGCGGAGATCACTTCTCCACAGTTGAAACAGTACTTTCTTGGTATGATCAGAGACGGGGCTTCGTGCTTCTTCTCAATCTTCTCTGGCTGCGGAGCCCGGCACTTGTCGCAGAATGTCGCTTGAGCGGAGATCACTTCTCCACAGTTGAAACAGTACTTCCTCGGAAGTATCAGCGGAGCAGCTTCCCTGGCTTCTGGTCTGGTCGGAGGTGGTGGCCGCGCCGCTTCTCCGATAGGAGGAGGTCTAAGGGTTACGGGAGCGGCGGGAGAGGGAGGAGGTCTCTTCTCCTCGGCTGCCGCTCGGGCTCGTCTACCTCTGGAATAGAAGACCGCTCCAGCCAACGCCAGCACGACGACCAACACACCTGCGAGTATCATGCTGTAGCGCTCGATGAACGGAAGCTCTGAGACTTGGAACGTTGCGGCGGGGCTCTTTGCGCCGGTATGGGTTTCGTCCCCCTGCCAGCTTGCGAAGACCTGCCAGGTTCCAGGATCTCCTGGCGCATAGGAGTCTGAGTAGCTGCCGTCCTGGCCGGTCTTCACTGTTCTAGCCAAGTTTGTTCCATCAGGCTTCGTGTAGGTCAGCGTCACGGTTGCCCCGAGTTTCTTGGGCGATATGGTACCGCTGACTGTCATCGTCCCGCCTTGCTTCACTCCGGTTGACGATAGTGAGAGGGTTATGTAGCTCGCCGCTGGATTCAGCGTCAGCGACACCGTGGAAGAGTGTACTATTCCATCGCTTGACCCAATAATCACCAGTGCGTGTGTTCCAACTTTCGCCTCAACAGTAGTCGAGAGCTTGAGCGTCGACGTGCCAGGCGAAGTGGGAGTTGCTTTGACGGAGACTGGGTCAAGAGTGAAGCCTACTCCTGGGGGCACTGCGCCAAGGTTCAGAACCACATCGGAGGAGAATCCTCCCAAGGAGCTGATCGTCAAAGAAAACGACGTACTCTCCCCCAA
>CAZUTN010000208.1:0-2285 GCA_964623365.1 uncultured Candidatus Bathyarchaeia archaeon | reverse complement strand
GTATTGCCGCTGAAGTCTCGCAAGAGAAAGGAAGCCTGGGATGATTTCAAGCACGGATGTGACGACCTCGTCACCCTTCTTCCATTTCAGTCCGTTGATGACCTCCCCGATTGCTTCTGACCCGCTCTTCGTCAGGGCAATCTCATCTGCGTGATCTGCGTTGATGAGCTTCGCAACTTTTTTCTTCGTGTCTTTCGTTGTCTCCGACGCCTTCTCGTAGAACGTTGGGTTGACGAGGCCGAGCTTGCCTAACTCGTCCAAGTAGTCCCTCGTCGCGTCGAGAACTTGTACGGGAGGCACCGACCCGGCTGCGTGGTCGAGATATATTATGCCGTTTGCGAAAGTCGAAGTATCGTCCCGTGCTTTCGAGACATTGATACTCATGCTGAGTCCACCTCTCTCGTTCTCCGTGGGCCCTTAACTTCTCCGTGGACGCAGGGCATGACGGCGTCTGCTTGTTCTAGGGAACTCCGTAGACCTTCTGAGCTTCTTCGGCTGTGACATACCCGTTGAGTATGTCGCGTTTGACCAAGGCAGGATCTCTTTCGCGGGGGTTACCCCAGCCTCCTCCGCCTCCGCTCCGAATGCTTACTACGTCATTCTTCTTGAGCAGAAAGTTGGTGATCCTGTTCACTCTCATTAGCTCCTTGTCGTCGCGGAGTATCATCACGTAGTTTGTTGTACCGTCTCCTCCACCCATGGCTCCCCAAGGAGGAATCTTGCCTCTGTTTATGGACGTTGTGAAGCTCGCTTCATCGCATAGCATTCGGTAGTCCTTGATCATGCCGAAGCCTCCTCGGAACTTACCGTGTCCGCTGCCATCTTCCACATTCAGTTTGCATCTGTCAACGAGTACGGGGTATCGTATTTCCAGAACTTCAACTGGATTCGCAAACGTCTCCCCGTCTGCGAAGGAAACCAAGCTGCTTTCTCCATCCATGTCAGCGGCGGCGCCCCATCCACCAGGATTGGGTTCAACCAACACAAAGTACTCCTTCGTTCTGGGATCAATCCCTGCGATGATCTCTGCGCACACAGAAAGAAAATGCCCGGCGGACAACTTGTCCTGAATATGAGGCGCGAGAGCCTTCCAGACGAGATCTGCAGCCTGAGTCATCGTTTCCCAGTAAACAGATACCGGGGCAGGCCGCTTGGCGTTGAAGATCGTGTTCTCCGGGACGATCACGTTCAGCGGTCTCAGTAATCCCTGATTGAAAGGCATGTGAGGGTCAGTTATGGCCATATAGACTACCGCCACAGCGGCGAGGGTGGCGGGATAGGTTGTGTTCAATGAAACCGGAAAAGCCTTGGGCGCGCCCGTAAAGTCCACAATGAACTCGTCGTTCGTAATCGTTGTTGTGGCAAAAATCTTCAATGGCTCCTTGCTCTCATACCCCTCATCCAAGTAATCCTCAGCGTAGAACTTGCCCTTCGGAAGCTCAGCCAGTCGGGATCTCGCCCGCCTCTCACCTTCCGCAAGAATGCTGGCCATCGCATCTCTTACCAATTTGACGCCATATTTCTGAATCAGTTCAGTTATCCTTCTCTTCCCGAGCCTGAGCGCCCCTGCAAGCGCCTCCAGATCTCCGTATAGATAATCAGGTATTCGTGTATTACCGAGTATCATCCGGATTACGTCGCGGTTTGGTTTACCCTTCTCGTAGTATTTTACCGGCGGTATGAAAAGCCCTTCTTGGAATATTTCCTTTGTGTCCGGGCCCCAGCTACCCGGGTTCATTCCGCCCACATCGTTGACATGGCCCTTCGCGGTAGTGATCGCAATGATTTCTCCACCGTGGAAAATCGGCATCGCCATTCCAATATCATTCAAGTGTGTGCCTGTTACGTAGGGATCGTTGCAGACGATTATGTCATCCGGCTGGAGTCTGTCGTGTTTTTGAATCTCTTCGACCGAATTCTGGGCGATGGATTTCATGACTCCTATCCAGAGAGGGAGTCCGATCGAGATTGCCAAGGTGTCGCCTTCCTGGTTCGTAATAGCAGTCGAGAAATCGAACGTCTCATAGAATATGGGGCTCTTTGACGTTCTAATGGCGACCCAGAACATCTCGTTTGCTATGCTATCGAGTCCGCTTTTCACGATCTCAATCGAGAAAGGGTCCTGTCGCACGGATCTGTTCGCCTCATCTATATAGAACACGTAACCGTCTACTTTCACCATTTATCCTTTTCCCAAGTAATAAATACGCACGGCATCCGACTCATGGATGTTGGGACCATTATGACCGAGAAAGGTCCGACAACTAGAAAATTGCTTATGACGC
>CAZUTN010000207.1:0-2288 GCA_964623365.1 uncultured Candidatus Bathyarchaeia archaeon | reverse complement strand
CTCAAGCATCTCCAGCCATTCCTTTGGAATCGTGGCGTCCTTTCCCATCTCCTGCACTATCATACGAGCAGTCACTCGACCGGAGAACATGGCAGCTGAGGCTTCGGAGATCAAGTCCGCGTCGCCTGCTTCGTACGTTCGAATTCCCATCTCTCGAGCTTCTTGTGCCAACTCGTTGACAGGGTTCAGGCCCACAGCGACGAGCACGGTGTCAACCTGAAACTTCCGTTGGGTTCCAGGAATGAGTTTGAACTTCTCGTCAATCTTCGCTATCAGAATCTCTTCAACGTGATCTTTTCCTGAAGCTTTGATGACTGTGTGAGACGTGAAGACGGGTACGCCCAGCCTCCTGATCTTGTCCAAGTGTACCTTGTATCCCCCGACCTTCGAGAGAGCTTCGACTAGTCCTACAACCTGTATGCCTGCTTGGAGCGCGTGGTATGCAGCGATCAACCCAACGTTGCCGCCGCCGACGATGAACACTCGGCTTGAGGGTTTCACAAGATCTCTGTTGACAAGAGTCTGGAAGGCACCTGCGCCGAAGACCCCCGGCAGGTCACATCCCGGAAAGGCGAGGGCTTTCTCCCTCGCTCCAGTGGCTACTAGGAGGTACCTTGGCTTGATTAGGTGATACTGGCCGCTGCGTACTACGCCAACCATGCCGTCTGCGAAGGCCCCGACAACCGGTGAGTCTAGCCAAATCTCCACATTCTTGAATTCAGCTATCTCTTTCGCGAATTGTTTGGCGATATCGATGCCTCTTGTTCCGGCTCGGCATTCACGGACTGATCCGAAGAAGCTATGGGTCTGAAGGGTGAGCTTTCCGCCTATCTCATGCTTGTCATCACAGACAATGACATTGACCGCGTTCGCGCCAAGTTCTAGCGCTGCGTTTAGTCCTGCTGGGCCTGCTCCTGCTATGAGAACATCCACCGACGCCTCTGGGACTGTTATCGATCCTACGGGAACGTCATCTTCGGGCAGTCTGGTGAGACCATCGACGCGGTGGATCTCCATACCCTCACGAATCGGCGTTATGCATGCTTTCACAGGAACGCCATCTGCAACTACGAGACACTGAGAGCATTGGCCATTTGCGCAGAATATCCCCTGAGGCGCGCCGTCTTTGAGATGATGGCCGAAGCAGTGTATGTTGTTCGCGATGAGCGCGGAAGAAATAATCTCTCCATCGAATGCAGAGAACACTTCGCCATTCCATCGAAAAGTCACTCTCCTTTTTTCAGGAATCTCCAAGATGGGGTGCGAACAAATCCGCCCGTCAGACGATCCCAGGCCGATTTTGAACGCATCGCGCATTCTCTGGAACCTCTATAGATCAAAGCAGATCTAAATCGCCGCTTCGGCTACGAGGGCACGCTCGATAGCTTGTTGGCGGACAAATAGTTTGCTACGGCTCAAGCCTGCAAGGATTAGAAGACTTGCTGTCGATAGAGTAATGACTAGGAGTTCCCGTTTCCGACGTGTGCTAATCACGCAGTCAATCGAACAGGCAGGTCTCCGGCCCACAGGTGAACAGGTCAGTAGTCTTTCATCAGACAGGGGAACTTACTTCTCCCTCTGTGGATCTGCTCAAGAATGCCGTATCCTGAAGGGATCTCAAGATCGTCGCACTAGATTCGCTTCCTAGGAATTTCTACTACGTCATCGAAATGGGGATCTGACGATACTATTGCTGAGCATCTGTTGATGATTGCTGTTGAAGCGTGGATGGCGTCACGAGGGTCCAAGGAATAGCGACGCATCAAGGTCAGCGCTGAAAAGAGCGAATCTTGGTTTACCGCGAGGAGCTTGAGGTTAGGCAGTGCCAGAAAAGCGGCCGCTGCAGTGATCGTGTCTTCTCGGGATCGGTGTTTTCCAACAACCCACATTAATTCGTCGAAAGCGAGGGTACAACTCGCGGCTTCCTCTCTCCCGTCATGAACTTTCTGGAGTAGTGATCGTGCTCTTCTTCCTATTGCTCCACGACTGAGAGCTGCGTATATGAATACTCCAGCATCTAGGTAGAACATCTAGCAATTCCTTGCGTACAGCTCTTCCTCATAGGAGTGGAGGTCTACCTTCGACACAGACTTGCCCTTCAGGGCTATGCTTTCCAGCGTCTGAATTGGATCCTCAATCTTTGGGGCCTCGATGATGACCTTGTCTTTGTCAAGCCGGAAAACGATGTCAGACCCAGGGCCTATCTTCATGACCTTTCGGAAACTCGTCGGAATAACCACTTGGCCCTTCGGTCCGACGCGCATAACCTCTTCGAGCACGTAAACCAC
>CAZUTN010000206.1:0-2318 GCA_964623365.1 uncultured Candidatus Bathyarchaeia archaeon | reverse complement strand
CAGTCGAGCGTATAAAACGCTACCTGAGAGGGATTCACCATCGCTTTCCTGAGCTGATATTGCGAGTCCTGTCAAGGTTCAGCGGAGCCGCTTGAGGTTGTGGTTGCGAGCGGTGTCGGGGCCTGAAAGGTGACTCGACTGTCAGAGAACCAGACCAATAGGTAAGATGCAGCCGATGCCCGCCTAGTCTGCATGTGATTCTTTCGGGCGGAATCACCGCGAAAAGACTGGGTTGATAGCGTTGGCCCTAGGTCAAGGAGCAGAAAGTCGGATCGTAGGATCTTGTGTCAGTGGAGAGGTCTCTGCTACTTTCCTGCCTCTTCCCACTTTCTCCAGGCAGCGAATTCTGAGCCTAGGAGTTGAAGAGCGATTACGATCTTCTGAGCGTTCCTAGTTCCTTCCGCAACAACAGCCTGTCTGGTCGTTCTGTACGCCTGTTGTACGTCGTAGTCGGTGGTTGTTCCCATGCCGCCAAACCATTCTACCACGTCGCTGATCGCCTTCATGCAACTCTCGGATGCCACGAGCTTGGCGCAAGATGCGGCCATCATGGCATCGTAGAAGGATGCTCTGCCGTCATGGTATCGGTCGATCAGCCATGCGGCGCGGTAGCATAGCCATCGCGCGGCTAGGACGTTTGCGTAGTTTTCTGCAAGCTCAAACTGGATGCCCTCAAAGCCAGCTATGGGCCGGCCGAACGCCCGCCGCTGCTTGACATGCTCCATTCCCAACTCGAGGCATTTCTCTGCGCCTGCCACAATCGCCATCGTGGTTGGAGCCCGTGCGTGGACGAACGATTCGTATGTCAGCTGGTACCCGGTTCCTTCGAACCCTATGAGGCAGTGTTCCGGCACCTTCGTATTCTCGTATCTGACGCCTCCGAGGTCTATGCCCATTCCCTCGAACAGCGATGTCGTAATGCCGTTCGAGGTGACAGGAATATAGATGAGGCTTAGGCCCTTCGAGCCAAGTTCGGGTTTGGTCTTAACCGAGGTGATGAAGCCGCCGCCATACTTCATGGCCTCTAGGACGCAGCTTAGTATCTGCTTCTCTCCGTTGATCACGTAGTCTCCGTTGGTCTTCTTTGCGGTTGTTGTGATTGCTGTGAAGTCGGTGCCGCATCCTGGCTCGGTGTTGTGGAGCGGCGTTATCCATCCTTCCTTGACAACTTTCGGGAGAATCTCCTCTTTCAGCTCGGCGGTTCCGTACGCAGCAATGATGCGTGCACACGTAGCGCCGTACCACACCGGAATTCCGGCCTGGCCTGTCGGGTCGGCTTTGGTGAGCTCCTCCACCGCGATTGTGTAGGTAACGTAGTCTGATTCGCTCCCGCCAAATTCCTTCGGGAGCAGCAGGCCAAACAGGCCTTGACTCACCAGGGCTTTGTGAACATCAGGGGTGATCATCCGTGCTTTCATTATCTCTTTTGCCTTCGGCGTGAGGTTCTTCGCGTAGTAGTCTTTGAGCGTCCGCCTGAAGAGTTCCTGCTCCTCGGTGAAGCTAAAATCTACGGGCATCTTGGGTCACTTCCCCTTGAATTCAGGCTTCCGTTTGGACATGAAGGCTGAAACACCCTCCATCACGTCCTTTGTCGAAAGCACGATGCCAAATGCTTCGGATTCAAACTTAAGCCCTACGTCGAGCGGTACCTGAGTTGCATAGTTCAGAGCATGCTTTGCAGCTTTCAGGGCCACAGGCGGCCCCTCTACGAAGTTCTTCGCAAATGCTTTGGTCTCCTCGACGAGTTTGTCTCTCGGCACAACTCTGTTGACTAGGCCGATCCTATGTGCCTCTTCGGCCGTGATTCGGTCTGCGAGCATGATCAGTTCCTTTGCCTTCGCAAGGCCGACTATGCGGGCAAGCCTCTGGGTTCCTCCCCAACCGGGCATTAGGCCGAGCTTGATTTCGGTCGCCCCCAGCTGTGCGCTCTCGGATGCGATTCTGAAGTCGCAGGCGAGGGAAAGCTCAAGGCCTCCGCCAAGTGCGTAGCCGTTGATACACGCAATCACCGGCTTGCCCAGCGCCTCGATACGTGCCGTGAGCTCGTGGCCCTTCATCGACGCATCCGTCGCCATCGACGGCGTTATACCCGTGAATGCCGTGACATCTGCCCCTGCGCTGAAGGCTTTCTCTCCAGCGCCCGTTATGACAACGCACTTCACATCCTTATCCGACTCAAAATCAGCGAGCGCAGAAGTGAACTCATTCATCATGTCGAGCGTCATCGTGTTAAGCCTGTGAGGTCGATTCAGCGTGATCCAACCAATTCCATCTTCCTTCTTGACAATGATGTCTTGGTAGGTCTTCCCTTCACTCAA
>CAZUTN010000205.1:0-2328 GCA_964623365.1 uncultured Candidatus Bathyarchaeia archaeon | reverse complement strand
GCGGCCAAACGATCCGTATTCGTCCTAGACGACAAAGGTGTGGTACGCTACAAGTGGGTCTCCGAAGACCCAGGAAAGCAACCCGACTACGACGAGATCAAGAAAATCCTAGCCAAGATCTAGCAAGTCAAATTGACGCGCGTCTCCGCCCTTGCGTATCATGAAGGCTCGTATGGGGATTCATGGGCCATTGCCCATATCATGACAAGCAAGTCGGCCTCAATGCTATAAGACACCTCTTCCCAGATCTGTGAGCGGTGAGACGACGAATGGGCAAGTTTCGAATGGTCAAGAAACCAAAGAAGAAAGAGGAAAAGAAGCAGCCTCAGCAGAGCGCATAGGGCTTCTGGCGCCCACTACCGTATCTCCAGGGATCTAGTACTTTTCCATCTCCTCTAGTTTCGCGGGAAGATATTCGTCCACGATGTAGGCGAGGCCGTATCGGCTGAACGCTTCCTGTTCCGCCTTCTTCTTGACCTTCAGAAAGGTTTCGATCTCGCGCTTCCAGAGTTTGCCTTCATAGCGCGGATCCTTATGAAGTTCGTAGAGTCTCTTGATGTCGAGATCCGTGAGTATGTCGCTCGGAAGGTCGTACTCGACTATGTCTGATGCCCAGACTCCGGCCCACTTCGCGTCGGGCGTGTTGAGATCGCGTAGGTGCGCAGCGTTCGCTGACCCCGAGATTATGACCATGGCGATGTGCATTCCCCAAGGGTCGGCATCGCAGAATATGTAGACGGGTAGGTCCAGCTCTCGGCTGAGCCTTCTGATGAGTGATCGGGTCGCTCTTGGCGCTTGGCCCGCTGTGTGGACTAGAATAGCTTTGTACTTGTCATGGACCTTCTCTTCGACGAAGCGGGTGAAGAGTCCGCCTTTCTCTATGGCGATTATCTTGTCCGCTTTGCATTCGACGAATTCAGCGTTTGTGAGAGCGGGGCCTATCATCATGCCATCAGGGTGTGAGGCGAGATTGAGTCTCTTCCCCTCGTATCCCGGAACGGTGTACTCAACGACTAGGTTGCCAAAGATTGCTGACCGTTCTTCTGGAAAGACGTTAAAGTCCTCTCGCGAATGTCCGATGACCGTTTCCAGGTCCGTGATGATGTTGTCGCTTTCGGTTTGGTCAGCGAAGCTCATCTCGTACGCTTGCGCTGAGTAGAAAACGTCCCTGAGCGTTGAGGTTCTATCTTGCTCTCTGAGCTCGTTGACAAAGGAGGCTGTCCAAACTAGCTGAGTCAAGGGGCGAATATGCTTGATGTTTCTTGAACTTCGCTTGACCGTCCTGTCGCCGAGTACGTACTGTCTCAGGTTCTGGTCGTACTGTATGTTGTAGATGGATCGATTCGGCATCTGTATCCATGGGAATTGTCGGCGTACCATTTGGTTGTAGAGTTGCTCGCCAAGCCCAGTGAGGCCCGTCAGGACCTTCGTCTTCTTCTCCCTAATCAGCCCTGTCTTCTTTACCCGTTTTTCCTCTATCCTCTTCTTCCTTCTTTTCATACTTCAACACATTCTTGAGCAATGGCTTAACGTCAGGTTCTTTCTTCTTTCCAGCCAGCTTCGTTGAGAACGAAGCTATCTTGGGCAGGTACTTCCCGAACACATCCAGTCGCTTCTTCTCCCGTTCGATGGTGTGCTTCCGCGAGAGGAAGACCGACAGGCGTCTGGCAACCTCTCGTATAGCGTTCAGGATCTCTCTTTCCACGTCGGGACGGTCCGCGATGAATTCCTTCCCCACGGTCTTGTAGGGGACCTTCGTAGAGCAGAGGTGAACAAATACGGCAATCGGCATGTCGGGCAGAACCTTGTAGTGCCTCCAGTCAACCAAGGAGTTGACGACCTTCCATGAGACATCGCTTGCCTCATCGAAGAGAAGCGGGATCTTGTTTGCGAACCTGTAGAGTGCTATTCCGCCGGCATTTGGGATCTGGCCGCCGTATGCGATTCCAACCTCCACTATGAATGGAAAGCCAGAGTAGGCGGAGGGTTTCCGCTGGTACACCTCTACGTACTCAGGCGACAGTTCTTTCTCAATTCCCGCTTTCAGCAGTTCCTCGCCTAGCGGGGAGAGGCAACTCGAGTCCGGGGGCAGGAAGTCTTCAAAGCTCTTCATCGCGTTGACAAGGCCGACGCTTTCCTCGTTTGTCATCTTCCTAGGGTTCTTCTTGGCTGGGATGCCCGCATACTCAAGAAACCGGCGGGCGATGGTGTCTCCTACTCGTTGGAAGTGCGTTTTCATGAAGGCCTGAAGTGAACGGGCTTCAGTGACGTCGATGATGCGTTTCATCGTCTCGACATCGACTCCATGGGGATGAAGGGTCGTCTCTT
>CAZUTN010000204.1:0-2343 GCA_964623365.1 uncultured Candidatus Bathyarchaeia archaeon | reverse complement strand
CTTCGTTGCACATTTCAGCGCAAGACGCACGAAGCCCTTGTATCCGATCACAATATTGTCGGTGTTACTTGGTTCTCCGAGAACCGCGTAGTCCACGTTAAGCGGGTTCGTCTGAATGAAGTGCTTTATGCCGGTTCCGCGGCCTTCTTCATCTACAACGGCCAACAACAGAATCTTACCTGGAAACTCGTTTCTCACCCTCGAGGCTCCCACTATCATAGCGGCTAGAGACGACTTTGCATCGACCGCGCCTCTGGCGCGAATCCTCTCATCTTCAAATTTGGTTTGCAGATTCCCGGGAACCGTATCCATGTGGCCGCACAAGAGAACCGTTGGCGAGCCTTGGCCAGATTCCGCTATCACATTTCCAACCTCGTCTCTCCGCGAATGGAAGCCTAGCCGTTTCACCTCCGACAAGAGGAAGTTCGACAATTCCTCTTCTTGGCCTGACGGGCTGTATATCTCAAGCATGCTTCTCAGAAGACTGGCCGCGTAGTTCTCCACTCTCTTTCTCCCCGATAACCTGATCCAAGACTTCTATCGTCCTGTCTATGTGCGAGCGAGTGATAACAAGTGGCGGCAAGAAGCGTAGGACGTTCCTTCCTGCATCGAGCATCAGGACTCCTTTGTCGATGGCTCGAAGAATGTAGTCCAAGACCTCAAAGCGTGTCTCTACACCGATCATGAGGCCGCGTCCTCTAACCTCCCTTATTATCTTGTGATCATGTTGCAGTTGATTCAGTCTTGAGGCAAAGTACTCTCCCTGCACGCGTGCTTTGTCGGGAAGGTTCTCTTCTTCAAGAACGTCTATCGTTGCGATGGCGGCGGCGCAGGCAAGAGGGTTGCCGCCGTAGGTCGTTGAGTGCTCTCCTACCTTCAGGCTTGACATGATCTCATTCTTTGAGATTGTCAACCCTATCGGAATCCCACCGGCCACACCTTTTGCAAGGCATGTGATGTCAGGTACGACCTCTTCTTGCGAGAAAGCGAATACTGTACCTGTCCTTCCAAATCCGGTTTGGATCTCGTCAAGGATGAGTAGGATATCCTTCTCGTCGCATGTTTCCCGCAACTGTTTGAGATAACCTTCTGGCGGAACCCTCACTCCGCTCTCTCCTTGTATGGGTTCTACTATCACCGCTGCGGTCTCGGTGCTGATGTTCTCTTTCAGTCTCTCGATGTTCCCGTATGGCACATGTTTCATTCCAGGAACCAGTGGCAGGAATGGGTCTCGGTACTTCTTGTCCCACGTTGCTGAGAGTGCGCCGAATGTCTTTCCGTGATAGGCTCCCATCATTGCCACGATCTCTTTCTTCTCCGTGTATTTCCTCGCGATCTTGAGGGCACACTCAACAGCCTCAGCGCCGCTATTTGAGAGAAAGACCCTTTCAAGCCCCTTGGGAATGATCTTCTGGATCCTTTGGAGGAGCTCTGACCGAGAATCGTTGTACATGGACCCGTGGCATGAGGTGAGTTTCTCACTCTGATTCTTGATGGCCTCGACCACTTTCGGATGGCAGTATCCGACTATGCATGAGCCGTAGCTTCCAGTGCAATCGATGTACTCCTTGCCATCTTCGTCCCAGAGGAGATCTGCCCTTCCCTTGACTATCACTACGGGACGTTTTGCGTACACGTTTGCCATGAGATTCTGTTCGGTACCGATTATGTGCTCTCTATCCACGAACAATCACGGTCCCGGAAGTTCCGCCCAGCGATTTCGAGATTGGACTATTCTGCCGCCCCGAAGTCACGATTGCCTCGTCGACGCCCAATCCAATCGCTTCGACAGATGCATGAATCTTTGTTATCATCCCTTTCCCGATCCTTGAGAGACTTGATTTCGCCTCCTTCAAAGTAAGCCTTGAGACAAGGATGCCATTGAGAACTAGTCCTTCCACGTCTGTCAAGAGAAGAAGCTTTTCAGCTTTCAAGTTCCCGGCTACGTAGGCTGCCATGCGGTCGCCGTCAACGTTCAACTCTTCAAATTCTTGACCGAGAGCAATCGGTGCGACAACGGGCACATACCCGTTCTTGAGCAGCAGGTGCATGAGCTTGATGTCTACGGCCTCAATTCTTCCCGTGTAACCTCCCTCAATCAACCTTTTCCTGCCCCTTTCATCTACGGCTATCAGTTGCTTCTTTCTGCTCGCCTTGACGAATCCGCCGTCGATGCCTGTGACGCCCACGGCTGGAATGCCGCGTGCTAGAAGAGACGAGACGATGCGTTTGTTTATCATGCCCGCCATGACCATTGTGAAGATTTCCATGGTCTCTTTGTCCGTGTGTCGACTCGTGAAACCCTCAGGGGAAGTCACGAACCGCTGTTCCTTCCCCATCCTT
>CAZUTN010000203.1:0-2367 GCA_964623365.1 uncultured Candidatus Bathyarchaeia archaeon | reverse complement strand
GTACCCTCCGTGCTTTGCCACTCTCACATACTCGGTCATCGCCGTTTTCTTCTCGACAAAGACCGTGGTCCCCTCCGAGATCACAACATCGAAGCTTTCATCCTTGAATACAATATTCTCCGCGTTACCCGCTTCGAAACGCACCACGTCCTCCAGACGTTCTTTTCTCGCTTTCCTCCTTGCGCCATCAATCATCTTTTCGGAGATGTCTATGCCGGTTACCTTACATCGATACTTCTTCGAAAGGTAGCAGGCTGTCTTACCATATCCACAGCCAATATCCAAGACTGATTTGCGTTCTGAGACTTTGGAAATCCGCGCCAAATCATCGGTCCTCTTCATACCACCAGCGTGGAGCATGTCAACCCCAATGGTGGCCATGTACTCATCAACTGTCAGCTCCCTGCTCATCCCACAGTCACCTTGGAATGGCAGGTCAAGCATTCTCATAGGCAGTTGTTTTAATGTTCTGAAGATGTGGCGTTACGGTGTATTGTGTGTCGGCCATGTTGACCTGGTGAGTTGGCTGTGGGTTGACTTCCGCTGCCCGCGCTAGGATGGCACGGCAAAGAAATGCGTCAGGACGGAAAGCGCGATTTCCGTAGGCCTACGCTGTCACTTCGGGCCATATATGATCCTGCCCCCTGTATGCTCAGTCCCTGTCATTGTGACAGGAGGACAAAGAATCAATACACGCGAGGAGTTCTCGCGAAGCTAGTATTCGAAGATGCCTTCTTCTATCTTGGTCCCGAAGTGCATTCCGCCTTTTGTGTGATACATTAGGATATCGTGGCCTAGACTGTCTAGGACAGAGACAGACTGTCCATCCTTCGTCGTGAGATGGATGCTCTTCTCGCCCTGTAACAGGACCGAGTACTTCTTTCCGCTGAATTCCGTCGTTATCTTGACCGTCGGTCTGTACTCTATCTTGTTTCTGTTCACAACGGCTCTTCTAGCATTGCCATTGCTGTCTATTGTGAGTACGTTGTCCCCGCATTTGAGTTCGCTTAGATACCTTGTTCTGATCTCGGCTCTGCTCGACTGGTCGACGATGATGTAATTCGATACTGGCCCTAGATTGCAGCGCCATTCCCTTCTTCCAGTGTACTCGGTACCAATGACCTCTCCGTGGACTAGGAAGTATGCGCTGGAGGTTGAACCCACGAGCATTCCTTCACCAATGCTCATAATATCTCCTGTGTCGATGCAAGATCTCCAGCAGGCGCCAACTCTATCGACGGACTCAACAGGCGCTGCGACAAGATCAAACTTCATCGCAGCAAAATAGTCCTTGAAGATTCTGCCCAGCGAAACGTCGTCAACTACAAGGCTGACTCCAACATCCAATGTCCTAGAAGCGGCCAGCATTTCTTCGAATGACTTGACGCGTGCGTGCAACTTCGTTCCGAATCTTTGAGTCTCCGAAATGACTTTTTCCAGAGCGATGCCCAAGGGGAAAGAGTTGTCCTTTCCCGACAATATGATGTCTCTTGCGCCCAGCTCGGCTGCTTTCGTGGCAAGGTGTACATCGTCTGGAGATTGTATAGTTATCCAAGGAATGAGATCCTGATCATGTTTGAGTTTCTCTATGATATTGTGCTTGACAATCTTCCTGCCATCCCTGCTCCTGTCTTTCACAATCACATTGTCGATCTCCGGCGGGGTTTCTTGAGGATCTGTTTCAGATTGCAGCCAAACCTCTTTCACTATCATCGTCGTGAGATCACTCCGCTTTTCTTATGGTGAGCAAGGATTACGTATGTCGTCCAAGTCTTGCCGAGTTTGTGGCAAAGGACTTGACTGTGCTCCTAAGGGTGACTACTCATGCGATTTCTTTCATCGCCTCGTCCACGGTGTACTGCTCGTGAACGATTCGCGATATCGCTCTGACCATTCTCGTTGGATCTGCAGCTTGGAAGACATTTCTGCCTATTGAGGCGCCTGCTCCTCCGGCCTGGATAGCGTCCCAGACTAGTTGAAGTACATCTCTGCTGGTTTCCATCCTTGGTCCCCCGGCGACGACCACCGGAGCCAAGCACCCTCGGACGACTTCTCTGAAGCTGTCCACATCACCAGTATAGTTTGTCTTGACAATATCCGCACCCAGTTCGGCGCCGACTCGCGCAGCAAGCTTCACAGCTTCGAGATCATGTTCCGATTTGACTTTCTTCCCTCGAGGATACATCATGGCGACCAGTGGCATGCCCCACCTCATACAGTCCTTGGAAACGGCGCCCAAGGCCATGAACATTTCAGATTCGTTGTCCGCTCCGACATTTATGTGGACGCTTACCGCATCCGCACCCATTACCAGTGCTTCCTCAACCGTCATCACTTGGACTTTGTTGTTAGGGTCGGGGCTTAGAA
>CAZUTN010000202.1:0-2373 GCA_964623365.1 uncultured Candidatus Bathyarchaeia archaeon | reverse complement strand
GGCCGCATTAGTTATGTCACGTTCGATCAGCCGGTCCGTGACTTCACGATCGGCGAGGCATTTGATGCAGACGACCATCAGCTCAAGATCGAGGACGCGACTCAGGGATCAGACTTCAAGGTGAAGGTGCTTCTTTACGAGCCGGTGACTGACGGGCAGAGCGCAGAGTTCACAGCCACCACCAACGTTGGCCACATGATCTGGAAAGATGAGATGAATCCCGGCAACGTGGGACTGCAGTTCATCCCGACCTCTTGGAGTGTCGGAATCACCGACCTCAGAGTTCTGGTGGTGCTTCCGGGGGGAGTCTCGAAGGAACAGATCCGAGTTACGCCCGACTGGGACAACGCCTACGCAGACCCGAACGAAGACGGAAGACTAGTCATCTACTGGGAGCGGAAAGATGTCGGTCCCAACACGAGGTTCCAAGTGGGCGTCTCATTTCCCGCAACTTCTGTGGAACAGTACGAGACGACGAAGACCGGCGTTTCCCCGGACCTCATCGTCGCCACAGCAGCTTCCTTGGTGATCTTTGTCTTCATAGCGATCATAGTCGCGCTTGTCTTGCTGGTCCGTTTTCTACGGCGACGGTATCTCGATCCAACGATGCGGATGGAGACGCTAGGCATTAGGCGAGGGCTCACAGCCGTCGAGGCGTCCTACCTTCTCGACTTGCCGCCTGCCAAAGTCATCGTGATGATGCTCTACGGTCTGCTCTTGAAGCGTGCTGTTTGGGTGACCTCAACCGAGCCGAGTTTGAAGCTTGAGATCTTGGAAGGATTCAAGGACGCCGCAACGAGATCCGGTAAAACGGGCCTCAGGTACTACGAGGAAGACTTTCTACGCGCCATCAAGCATGACGGGATGCTGGACGAGAAAGAGCTTGCCGAGACATTCATGCGTGTTCGATCCGCGGTTGAGAACACGCTTAGAGGATATTGTAGAACGGACACGATCGCGTTCTACAGGAAGACCGTTCAAGAAGCGTGGGACCAAGTACAGAAAGCAGGAACGGCCGACCTGGCGTCGAAGATATTCGACGAGAACCTGCTCTGGCTCATGCTAGACGAGAACTTCAAGGAAAGAACTGAAACTGCCTTCAAGGAATCTGATGTCCAGCCGTTGCCGTTCTGGTGGTGGTACTGGTACGGATACACGCAATACCACCCAAACCCAACCTACAACCCTTCCACGAGCCGAGGGCAGCCGCCTCCTAAGATTCCGGGATCCGAGTTCGCAAACAACATCGCAACTTCCTTGGAGAAGACAGCGAGCAACTTTGTGGCGAACATAGAGAAGTTCACGAACTCGATCCTCCCCGCACAGCCACTCTCCAAGGTTTCTAGGCAGCCGGTCCATCGTGGAGCAAGCTGCGCGTGCGCTTGTGTGTCATGCGCCTGCGTGTGCGCGTGTGTCTCTTGCGCGTGTGCGTGCGCAAGCGGAGGTGGAGTTGGATGAAAGGCAGGGACGTGTCAAGATTGCGTCTGTCACGCTGGCTGAGGATACCCGCGCCGGCTCCGCCGGGGCTCTACTACTATCGGGGACGGGATAGATTCCGTGGCATGGCGCTTCAGCTTCGCGTCGAGGCTGACGGAAAGGGTGTCTTGGCGATAAACGCCAAGACCGTGTTGTACCTGAACGAGACGGCGGCGGCTCACGTCTACTTCTTCATGCAGGGCATGCCAACCCGAGAAGCTGTCAAGCAGATACGGAGCACTTATCATGTCAGCGAGGAGACGGCGAGAAGGGATCATGAGCGGCTGATCTACGCGATCAGCACGCTGGCGCAGACCGAAGAGGTCTGCCCGATCTCGTACCTAGGAGTCAAGAAGGTTGAGCCCTTCACTCAAGAGCTCACGGCCCCGATCAGAATGGACCTAGCGTTGACTTTCCGGTGCCAGAACGGCTGCCTCCACTGCTACATCGGCGGACCGCATGAGACTGAAGAGATGAATACTGAAAGTTGGAGGCGCGTGCTTGACAAGATGAAGGAGCTGGGCATCTTCATAGCCACATTCACCGGCGGCGAGCCGACTCTCCGTGAAGACCTACCTGAATTGATTGCGTACGCGCAGAAGATCGGAATCGTCACGGGCCTCGTCACTAACGGGCGCAGGCTGAAGGACAGAGACTTGGTTGCCACGCTGGAGAAGGCAGGTCTCGACTTTGCACAGGTCACGCTTGAGTCAAATGACCCGACGATTCACGATCAGATGACTGCATCGGAAGGGAGCTGGCTGGAAACGATCGAGGGAATCAAAAACCTAGTTCCAACCACGGTCTACACAACAACCAACACAACGCTGACGAAGCTCAACGCTGCGAGCTTCTTTGAAACACTTGACCTCCTGCACAGCATGAGGATTCGGGCCT
>CAZUTN010000201.1:0-2403 GCA_964623365.1 uncultured Candidatus Bathyarchaeia archaeon | reverse complement strand
AACTCCCAGAACTTCCGCGGATCCCGTGCAAACGACTCGATGGAAGCCACGGCGGCTGGATCGTATCTGCCCCAAAGTCCGTCCTTGCCTCGGAAAGTGCCCAGGCCACTCTCTGCAGAGATGCCCGCACCGGTCAGCGCCACCGCTCTCCTTGCGTGCTTGATCTCATGAGCGATTGACATGATGGCCGAGTAGGCTTCCAACCGGCAGTCAGCTGCCAATGCGGCCGCCGTAGTATATTTGGGTGACTTCAACATGCTTGCGACGGCTGAGAACACTTTATCACTGTTGACGGTTCAGGTTGGGAGGACCGCACTTGAAGGATGAAGTGATTCAGAAACAGCTCTCAGACGCCATCGTCAGAGGAGATGCCCAAACAGCTGAGGCAAAGGCTAAGATTCTCGCCCAGTACGCCAAGGATCCGACTGAAGCGCTTGATGATCTGTACGACGCGTTTAGAGCCGCTGAGAGCCTCCAGGTGCTCGGGGAATACGATGAGGAACGGTTTGCTGCCTCAGCGAGTGCGGCAAGGACGGCGCTAGATGTTCTCAAGTCACACTTGATCCCGAAACAGACTCGCTTCACGGCGAGAATATGCATGGGTCCGGTCTCAGGCAGAAACGATGTCATGAGCGCAATCATGGCGGCCATGCTCGCCGCGGCGGGGCATGAGGTGACCGACCTGTCCAAAGCAGCCACGCCAAAGGAACTGCTTAGAAACGCCGAGCAAAGTAATGCCGAGCTTCTAGTCGTGAGCTTCAACGAGCAGACGACTGCCCTGGCGAAAGAATTCGTGAACGAATTCAAGTCGGGGGGATTCGGAAACAAGTTCGAAGCAATTGCTTTCGTCAGAGGGCCGCAACTAGAGAGAGTTGACCTCGGATCGTTTGCGTTCGTGGTGCATGAGCCTCTCGAACTGCTCAGCAAGACCACCGAGTTACTGATCAGAAGCCGAGGATCTGCCCGAGAACAGCCGATCGACTAGTCGAGTGAAGGCATCACACAGCATGCGTGCACGCACGTCAGCTTACGCAAGGTGGAAGTCAGCCCTCACCTGGTGCCATAATCTCTCTCCGATCACCGCACGTCCGCACAGCCGTCACCGTCAGGATCCGATGTCGGCAGACAAGCTAGGTGGGGACGCGTCTTCTGATCCTCAGCGCCAAGAATAGGCATGTCGCGAAAGCAAGAATTGTGACGAATCCGATCTCAGAGAATTCGTTGACTACCACGCTAGTCATTGCTTGCGGTCGAAGGTACTGCACGTCTGGGGTTTGTTGGGCGATGAGTGTCCCGAGTCTGTCACATTCATCTTTCGTTCCATGCATTGGAATGACATCGCTGGGCTCAAGGGCTTTGACCATGCTGAGGGCATCTCCTGGCGAGGCGTCAGGAGACGCGCCACCGACGGGCACGATAGCGAGCTTCGCTCTGCCCTTGTAGCTATTCAGCTCCGGATTGAACCCTGAGTCTGACCCGTGGAATACGGAAAAGTCACTGAAAGCCAGAATGTATGTCAATGGTTCATTTGACGGGTGAATTGAGGCGATCGCCGTGACGGTGATCCCTGAGAGAGCTCGAGTGTCGCCGGACCTCATCTTGACCACCTTTTCTGGTGGAAGTGACGCGGAGAGCGGGCCGTATGTTCCAGGGTTCGCAACCACGATGGCGCCTGTCTTGGATTGAATCGAAACGACCGCGGAGTGTGAATAGTGATCGGTATGCTCATGGGTTATGAGGAGGATGTCAAGCTGTTGAAGCGCTTGCACAGCGTCCCCCACGATGCTGCCCGCGGGATCTATCAGCGCGACCTTTTCATGGTTCTTGATCAACATGCCTGACGAAGCGCCTGTCCACATTACCACAACTTTCCCTGGGTCGGCCGGTTGCGCGTAGAACGCATCCAGAGCATCACGCATTGACGACTGCGTCTCGGCGCTCAGAACAATGACGGAATGCGCTTCGGGGACTTGATCGCGTCTGTTCATGTCCAGCGAGTAGTCATCGCTGGTGGAAGCCGACATCGGGTACATCAACGCGAGGAGAGTCAGCAACACGGCCGACGCTAGGAAGATTTTCGCTCTCAACGGAACTCAAGGGAGTTATTGAAGTCTGAGGACTTAGCTCTTTCGTAGACTTCCAAAGCAGATCTCTTCAATTCGCAGTCCTTTCTGCCTAAGACTACGCTGCCAACATGACTGCGCAACTTGCGGAACTCAAACGTCGAAAGCGAGGGAACAACTTCACTTCAGGCCTGACGTTCTGACTTGTCTGCCTCTTGCGAGTCGATCATTTTTATGGTACCTCCGGAGATAGAAGCGGCGACTTGCCAGATGAACTCCCACAAAGCGCTGTTGGTCGTTTGTGACGGGATGGGAGATCGTGTTCACCGCGAGTTCGGAG
>CAZUTN010000200.1:0-2421 GCA_964623365.1 uncultured Candidatus Bathyarchaeia archaeon | reverse complement strand
GTTCGGAGAGGCGGGTTAAACCCAGCCTCTCAGCCTCATCGCCTCGGCGACTCGTTGCACCGAGAGCATGTACGCAGCCATTCGCATGTTCACGTTGTGCTTGACATGCATGTCGTACACGTCGTTGAACGCCTTCGTCATGATCTTGTCCAATCGGTCATGGACCTCCTCAACTGGCCAGTACAGGCCGTACACGTTCTGGACCCACTCGAAGTAGGAAACAGTCACTCCTCCCGCGTTGCATAGGAAGTCTGGAATGTCGAAGACCTTGTTCTTGAACAGGATTTCGTCAGCTTCAGGCGTGGTGGGGCCGTTGGCAGCTTCAGCCACAATCTTCGCTCTGATTCGAGACGCGTTCTTCCCCGTTATGACGTTTTCAAGCGCTGCCGGCACCAATATGTCACACGGTTCTTCGAGCAGACTCTCGTTGGTTATTGCCTTGGTTCCTGAGAACCCGACCACGCTGCCCGTCTTCTGCTTGTGCTGAAGGACCGCGTGTGGATCAAGACCTTTCTCACTGAGAATGCCTCCTCTTGAGTCGCTTACTGCAATGACTCGCGCTCCCATCTCCTCTAGAAGTATGGCTGCATAGGATCCGGCGTTTCCGTAGCCCTGGACTGCCGCTGTCGCGTCTTTTAGTGGAATGCCAAGTTTCTTTGTAGCCTCGCGTATAGTATACACGGCGCCGCGGGCTGTTGCGTCACCCCTTCCCTGTGATCCACCCAACGGTATCGGCTTGCCAGTAATGACGCCGGGCGCGTAGTATCGTCTAATCTTTGCGTACTCATCCATCATCCATGCCATGGTCTGTGAATCTGTGTAGACATCCGGCGCTGGGATGTCTAGCTCAGGTCCTATCATCATCGCGATGGCGTCGATATACGCTCGGCTGAGCCTCTCAAGTTCTGCGTGTGACATCTCTTTGGGATTACAGATAACACCTCCCTTTGCTCCACCAAAAGGTATTCCCACACAAGCGGTCTTCCACGTCATCCACGCAGCCAGAGCCTTGACGGTGTCAAGCGTCTCCTGTGGGTGAAATCTAATTCCTCCTTTGCAGGGCCCACGAGCGTCGTTGTACTGAACCCTGAATCCTTTGAAGATCTTGACCTGCCCGTTGTCCATCCTCACTGGAAACGTGATCTCCAGTACTCGCTTGGGTTCTCTGAGCAGGCTGTGAACCGCTGGATCGAGCTTCAGTAGCTTCGCAGCCATATCCAGCTGTTCTTGTGAAATCTTGAAGGGATTGAGTTCTTCCGTCAATTCAGATCACGCGCCTGCGCTGAACTTGCAAAGCGCCTCATAAATCCATCCCTGTTGCAGCGCCCGCAACGTAACCTTGCGCAGTCCAGCAAGAACCGCGAGAAGTCTGCTAATTTGCTTCTCCCGACTCCAATGAAGCGATAGAGAGTCCCTGTTTCGGAAAGCTCAGCATCCTTGACGTGGGTATTGTCGCTGTCTCTCCGTACCCTCCGCGTAGATGATCGCGACTCCCGGCTGTCTTAAATATTCTCACCGCCGTTACACGCCGCCACAGAAGTACACCGTAGATGGTGATGGATAGATGCCAGAAAGCGTTCATGGGTCATCCTATCTAAACGCGAAATCAACCACAGGCACTTCGCTGAGAGTCAGAGATGCGAGCTGCACCAGCGGCATGTGTCCAATCTGCATAAGGAACTGCCCGACCCTATGCGAGATAAGCCTGTCAGCTTTCAGGGGCCGCGAAGCGTTGTATCCTGAGCCGGCCCAGTTCGGACACAGCACAGCCGGGGGACTGAAGTATTTCGGCGTTGACTGGTCGGATTTCAACATACATGCTAGCCTCCTTGGTGCCGAAGGAATAGAACCAAATCCGGATCGAGCTCTCTTCCCTAATGTGAATGTCGAAAGCAAACTGGGCCCAACGTTGCTGTCGATGCCGCTGACAATTGGGGCCTTTGGCTCCACAGATGTTGCCAAGAATTATTGGGAGGGATTGGCAATTGGCGGCGCCATAAGCGGCATCACTTGCATCGTCGGAGAGAACGTATGCGGGATGGACATGGAGGGGAAGCTACAAGGGGGAAAGATCGTCCACTCCAAGGAAATGGAAAGGAGAGTGAAATCCTTCAGAAAGTTCTGGGACGGAAAGCACGGAGATATTGCTGTTCAGACCAATGTCGAAGACCAAAGACTGGGTGTTGACGTGTATGTATTGTCAAAACTCGAGGTCAACGTCATAGAGAGGAAATGGGGGCAAGGCGCGAAGGCAATAGGTGGAGAGGTAAGAATCAAAGACCTACAGAAAGCCCTCGAACTGAAGAGGCGAGGATACCTTGTACTGCCCGACCCTGAGGATAAGGCTGTGCAGGAAGCCTTCAAGGAAGGAGTGTTCACCACATTCGAGAGGCACAGCAGGGTCGGAATGCCCGAGCACAG
>CAZUTN010000199.1:0-2448 GCA_964623365.1 uncultured Candidatus Bathyarchaeia archaeon | reverse complement strand
ATAGGCTCTCAATGGTGCGGCTTGTGAGCGAATCATGCGTGATACGCTGGAAGAGTTCAGAAAGTACCGCGAGAAGATGAACGAGAAAATACTGGCGTCGGGCAACCCTCAGATTCAACGTTTCTTCAACCTCGATACCCGCGCTTACGAGTCAGGAGTGCTCCCAGCCAAGACGAAAGAGCTCCTAGGCTTGGTAGCGTCGATTGTCCTGAGATGCGACGACTGCGTAACGTATCATGTAATCCGCTGTGTAGAAGAGGGAGTCACCAACCCGGAATTCTTTGAGGCATTCAACGTTGCGCTCGTGGTTGGAGGTTCAATTACCATCCCCCATTTGAGACGCGCGGTTGAACGTCTTGAGGAATGCGAACGTCTTCCAAAGACTGACTTGAAATCCCGTAACGTGAGAGAGGAACGGTAGACAGAACATAGCCCTCAGCACACGAATCCGAACAGCTCCAGAACATGCCCGACGGACTGTCGGAGGAAGTCGAGATTGATCGATACGCATGCTCATCTACAATGGCCCGACTTCGACAAGGACAGAGAACAGGTGATCGAAAGAGCGTTCGCCGCCGGCTTGGGAGCGATTGTCAGCATCGGGTACGACCTCAACGCTAGTCGCGAAGCCGTCCGTATCGCCGGTCATCATGAAGGCATCTACGCTGTGGTGGGAATCCATCCGCACAACGCCAAAACGATGCGCGCCGATGTGCTCAGCTTGCTTCGGGAGCTTGCTCAAGATTCAAAAGTGGTGGCAATCGGCGAGATTGGGCTTGACTACTACCGAGATCTCTCACCCAGACCGCGACAGAAGGAGGCGTTTGAGCAACAGATTCGCCTCGCAAGGGAACTGGAGCTTCCCGTCGTCATTCATGACCGTGAAGCGCATGCAGATGTCCTGCGAGTTCTGCGCGATTCAGGAAAAGATGTCACCGGGGTCCTGCATTGCTTCTCCGGAAGTCTAGAGATGGCGAGAGAAGCAATCAAGTTGGGATATTCGATTTCGTTTGCCGGGCCGGTCACATTCCCAGACGCGAGGAACCTCCACCAACTAGTTCAGAATCTGCCCGTGGAATCAATTGTCTTGGAGACGGACTGTCCTTGGCTTGCTCCGCAGTCGCATCGAGGAAAACGAAACGAACCAGCTTTCATCATCGAAACAGCACGCAAGGTTACGGAGTTGAAAGGCATGCGGTTCGATGAGTTGGTCGAAGCGACTTCTCAGAATGCGAGACGATTGTTCGGGATTCGCTAGGAACCCTGTTTTCGGGCGCTGCTTGGACGGCTGAGTAGAGGAATTCTCTTCTTCAGGTCTTCAATGTTCTTCCGCATTTGACCCGCGCCGCTTTCTGGGTCGTAGTCTCTTGGCGCTTCGCTTCGAAGGCTGTCTGGCGGTGATCGGCCCGTGCTTCGCCGGAAGAGGCTCTTCCATTCGTTTGGCACATCATTGGTTGGTTGAATTTCGCCAAGCGCGGCGGCGACGATAGTCCAAGACCTTGCAACGTTTGCCGGATCGTAGCCTCCGCCGCCGAACGCGACTATTCTGCCAGAAGCGACCTCATGAGCAAGCTCGTGAAGGGTCGTTATGATCTCCTCGTATGTTCGCGTCGTCAGCTGAAGGTGAGCGAGGAGGTCGTCCGCGTGTGAGTCGGCTCCGCACTGAACTAGGATGAACTCGGGCTTGTACGCGCGAACCAGCGTAGGCACGAGTTCTCGAAACCCCGTCAGGTAAACCTCGTCGCCCGTCCCGGGAGGCACTGGGATGTTGACCTTGAGGCCTTCTCCCTCCTTTTCGCCAGTCTCTGAGGTGTATCCTGTCCCCGGAAACAGGTATCGGCCGTCTTCATGGAAATCCACGTCAAGGACTCCGCCGTCGGCGTAGAATCCATACATCACTCCGTCCCCGTGATGCGCGTCCATGTCCAGGTACATGACCTTCTTGAGACGGTACTTCTCCTTCAGGTAGACTATCGATACGGCCGGGTCGTTGAAGACGCAGAAGCCTGACGCTCTGTCCTCATGTGCGTGATGGAGCCCTCCCGAAATGTTCATTCCGTGATCCGCTCGTCCGTTCATCACAGCGTCGACGGCGTTGAGGGAGGCGCCCACCGTCATTGCTGACGCTTCGTAGACGCCTTTGAACGCGGGTGTATCGCCGAGGTCGAGAAGGCCGTGGCCTACTTTGCTCAGCCTCTTCACTAGGCTGACGTACTCTTCTGAATGGAATAGTCTCACCTCTTCCTCGCTCGCAACGCGCGGTGGAACAACGGTGTTCGTCTGATCGTTGAACAGGCCTTTCGCCCGTGAGAGTTCATAGGTCAACTTCAGCCTGATCGGCGTCAGCGGGTGGCTGGGGCCGAAATCATACTTCAGGAACTCGTCGCTGTAGACGTAGGCGAGCCTCGGACTCACATGCCGCACATCCGACGATTCGCCGGTACTATC
>CAZUTN010000198.1:0-2451 GCA_964623365.1 uncultured Candidatus Bathyarchaeia archaeon | reverse complement strand
GCCATCTTGGAAGCGTCGCCGGGTAAGACTAGGAAAGGCCCACCCGTGAACGGTTCTGGTGAGGCAGTCATGTTCGTTGAGAGGGTAACGCTTGGCGGCTCTATCACTCTGAAAATCTGAATTGGATTCGGAGACCGCAGCAGGGCGTGAACGAAGCCGAAGACTAGGATCCTCTCAGCTTGCTTCTCATCCATCGGGATCACAAACGAGCCGGCCGGAAAGGAGATGTTATTCTCCAAGGGCGGGAGAGCAAGCGCTGTCGGCAGCCACATCGAGGTTGTAGTCAGCACTATCACAAGGACTGCTAATGTCTTCGTTAGCCGCATCTGGCTGCAAGCTCCAAGCGTTTCGCTGCTAGGGAACGTGGAATTCTGTCGTTGTAGGTTGCCATCACAAGTCATTTAAGACTTGACGATTGGGCCTTGCTTACCGAATGACGCGTTTTCTGCAGGCGGAGCTCATGGCCCGCCCTCGCTTGACTTGAACATGATGATCTTGACTCATCGCAGCATATGGCATAATCAGGAAAGCATGATCATTTGCGTCAACACCCGTTGACAGGGGGGTACATGCGCGGCGAAGAATGGGTGAGATGCCTCAGTTCGTGGTTCAGGCATTCGCGAGGACACGCTTCTTGACCAGAAACCGCCCTATTTGAGACTAAGGTCGCTCAGGCCTTGAACCAGCGGAAGACCAGGTAATCCATCTTGCCCTTCTTCCTCGGCACCGCTATCGTGAATTGCTTTCTCACAGTCGTCGCGAGGCGGCCAGCGAGAACGATCTCGAATGGGCCCATCTTGTCGTTTTCAGTCCTTCCAGTCACTATGAAGGGGGCATGGTCAATTCCAGGGCCATGCTCGTATACGGCGAAGTCTGACCCAAAGCGGATTCCGGGAGTGACGATGAATCCTTGGTCACGGAGATCTCTGTAGACCAAGTATCCGAGCTCGAAGTCCTTGTACGTCACCGTTGCCAGCTTCATCAGCCGGGCGCGTGCTACGGGCTTTCTAGTCTTCGTGTTAACGATCTTGATTCGCCCCTTCTCCTGAAGGAAAAGCCCCTCCATCATGTCCAGCACCAGGGGTGCCGAGAAGTCCTGATCGGGCTTCGGTTTGGGAATGCCGACCGGCTTTCCGAAGAAGCCTTGCCTGTAGATGGCCACGCTGTCCCTAGGATCCCAAACGATGAGTCTCGTTCCTACCAGTTCGACGACTATCTTGCGACCCAAGCCTGAACCTTCTACCCAGTCAACGCTAGAACCCTAATCAGGTCAACGACCTCGACTCCGAGATCAGCAATGCTCTCGGCCCGCTCCACAATATCTCGCAATACGAGGACTTCCTGCACGGGGAGCCTGCCCGACAGTATTTCGAAATCAAGATTCCTCGAGTCGATGTCTATCTTCCGCTCCAGTCCCTCGACCGATTTCGCCAGCTCCACCGCCTTGTCTGGGTCAAAGCTGAGGGAGTGAAGGGTCTCCTTCATCCTCGTGACCTCGCTGAGTATGAGAGAGAGTATCTCAGAGAGCTTCTGGACGTACTTCTTCTCCAACTTCCAGTCTCTCTCAGTGACTCCCATCAGCCTGAACCCGAGCGCCTCTGCATAGTCTGCGATTGCGCTCATCCGAAACATCAAACGCAAGAAATCCTCACGACTGACCAGCAGTGATCCCACAGAAGCGACTTCGCCCAGAAGCGTGGTCTTCAGCTTGTCATTGTCCGCGATGAGCTTCAGCATTCCTTCATAGTGCGTCTTGGTGGCCTTAGCCTTCCTTTCGGCGACGCTGTCAACCATCAGAACAAGCTCGCGTACAATGTCAACGACGGTCCTTGCTTGACTCTGGCAGACTTCCAGTATTCTTCGTTTGATCGTGGCTTCAGTCTCGATCGGAAATGTCATCGACATTCACCGTTGGGTCCGCCTTGAGCTTCACTGACTGAATAGCTCTCAAATGTCGAATTAAAAGCCTCTCTTCGATTGAGAGGACTCGATCAAAGTCTGGCCAGCGTCTGAAGAAGCTTGGTCTCGCGCGAGGAAGCTACGAAGCGGCGCTGTCAGATACGGGAGCGCCCAGCTCTGAGAAGGTGCAGGATTTCGCTAGGTACATTCTCAGTGAATCAACGAGGGATGTCAAAGGAGCTCTGACTTGTTTCCACGTGGCGCGGTCTCGAAGAGTGACCGTGTCATCTTTCAGCGTGTCATAGTCGATGGTCACCGCAATCGGAACTCCGATCTCATCAGCTCGAGCGTATCTTCTTCCGATCGTCCCACTCTCGTCGTAGTCAACGTCGAGCCTTGCACGCCGAAGCGTCTCGCACACTGATCGAGCCTTCTCGTCTAGGCCATCTTTTGCCATCAGTGGGAAAACCGACACTTGGATGGGCACGATGTCGACCGGGATGTTCAGAACGACTCTGTCGTGAACTTGAGTGTACGCATACTCAAGGACTG
>CAZUTN010000197.1:0-2469 GCA_964623365.1 uncultured Candidatus Bathyarchaeia archaeon | reverse complement strand
CGTCAGCACTCTGGTTTGACCTGTCTCTCCCGACTCCCATATGATTGCCGGCTTGTCGCTTCTTCCTTTCTCCAGAACGTGGCGGTCGACGCAATTGTAAGAGAGGTTCGTTGTGGCTCCAACGAACCATCTGAAGTTCGGGTAGTTCCATTCGAACACCTGATCCCAAGGCTTGAACCAATGGAGCTCACGGGCGGCTTCACCCCAGAAGCCTTCCGTGTCTTTCAGCGCGCGTTCAAGCATCTCCCTGAGACGCGGCGGATATTCTATCTTCTGCGCTCCACTCATTCCTGCAACACCCGATGCGGGGCGATGCGAACATTGACATGCCATAAAAAGCTTTGATCGAAGACCACTTGAACGAATGCGGAGGTTTCAGCCACGTCGTGTTCAACAAAGGCGCGATCGCCAAGTGCTTTTCATGCGCGAGTTCGTTCGACAGCGCATGGCCCTAACCGCGAGCATAGCTTTGCGTTGAACCGCAAGACTGGAGCAAAATGCTATTTTCCACGTGTCTCGACAGCCGCTAGCGCGAGGACGCCGTAGATCAAGGCCGGGACCGTTATTGAGTAGAGCAAGGCTTGGTTGATGCCGTAGATCGCGATAAGGCTTCCCGCCACTATCGGTCCCACACCACTCCCTACCAGGCCGAATGTTTGTATTACTCCTGTGACCGATGTCACGAATTCTCCACGTACAGACTCTTGGGCCATGGTGATGAGCAGGTTCCAAGCCGGGACCAGAAGGAAGCCGAGCATGAGAGAGTAGCCGACGGATGGCCAAAACGAGTACGGGGTGACAAGCATGGGTACACTGACGGCTGCTGAAGCGATCCCACTGATGCAGACTACCCATCGTCTTTTGATTCGGTCAGACAAAGCGCCGAGAGCGGGTGAGGCTACCAAACCTATCAGCATGAAAGAGCCGAAGATGAGACCGACACGTGCAACGTCTACCTCTGCGAATGACAGCAAGAATGTCGGCAGCCAAGCCGCTGCTGCGTAGAAACTGCTGGAGGCGATGAAAAGCGAAATCGCCGGAATCAATACGTTCCTTTGCTTCATCGTATTCTTGAATGATGTGTGAACGTTCAACCCCGCGTTGGTCTTTGTCTGTGTAGATGTGGGTCTGATACGCACAAACAGAGCGACCAGCATGATGAAGATGAGGGCACCCATGATGTAGTAGGCGAACCTCCACCGCTGCTGGGCAACAAAGACCCCCAGCAAAATGGAACCGACTGATCCGCCAAGGTTGTATATGCCTGCTGCAAGTCCGATCGCCAAGCCCCTCGCCCGCTTGAGGGCTTCACCCACCATCGCGTAGTATGGAGGCACGAGAAGGCCCACACCGGCGCCGGCCGCCATGAAAGCGGCTAGACAGTCCAAGTAGCCGCGGGAGAAGCCTGTGGCAGTCACGCCGATGACCAGAAGAAGGTACCCCCACAGCAAGACTCTCTTCCGCCCGAAGCGGTCAGCCAAGTATCCTGAGGGGGTCAAGAGGATCGCTATGGACCAGAGCGGCGCAGAGTAGAGCCACCCGGCTTGAGTCACGTTGATCGAGAATTCGTGCATGATCTCGGGTAGGGCTACACCTAGACTCAGTCCAAACATGGAGGAGCTGACATAGCCGAGAAATAGAAGGGTGAGCCCACCTCTATCCAATGCCGACGGCATTGAAGAAGCCCGCATTTCCATGTCTCCCATCAAGATCTTGAAGCGTACGGCCTGCTACCAGCACATCAGAGTACTCCCAAGGTTAGCTGGATATCACCGTTATAGCGATGTTGGCGGCATGTTGCTTCTGTGGAACGTTGACATGAGGGGTTCTGCCTCTGCGCGAGTCGAGATCTGGAAGCACTAAATACTCAACACGCCAACCCCGAAGAACGGAATCGAGATGTCGATCGTCTGGAGACCGACGAGCCAGTACGCGGACAAGAGCAATATCAGTAGGCTCATGCGAAAGCACGGCACTAGGACAGTCGAGGATCTGATCAAGCGCTCCATAGACGATATTGAATGGTTTTGGGACGCGGCTGCGAAGGATCTGAACATCGAATGGTTCAAACCCTACGAGAAGGTGCTGGACACTTCTAGAGGAATTGAATGGGCTCGCTGGTTCATCGGAGGCAAACTCAACATCGCTCACAACTGCGTAGACCGTCACGCGATCGCAAGGAAAGACAAGGTTGCCGTCATCTGGCAGGGCGAAGACGGAGAAGTCAAGAAGCTATCGTACGGAAGTCTGTGGGAGGAAGTCAACAGATTCGCGAACGGCCTGAAGAGCTTAGGGGTCACGAAGGGAGACGCGGTCGGGCTCTACCTTCCGATGTCTCCGCATGTGCCTATCTCGATGTTTGGCGCATTCAAGATAGGTGCTGTCTGCGTTCCGATCTTCTCGGGCTTCGGAGCTTCAGCCGTTGCATCCAGACTAAATGACGTTCGAGCAAAGATCCTCGTGACAACG
>CAZUTN010000196.1:0-2470 GCA_964623365.1 uncultured Candidatus Bathyarchaeia archaeon | reverse complement strand
AGAGGTCGCTGATCCAGATTGCATGTTGTTCCAGCAAGAGGCTGTCCCGCCGTAAAGGACGATGACCGCTTGGGTTGCTCCTGATTTATCCCATCTGTACCAAGCCTTCCCTTCAACGTAGAAGACCGAAGGCGTGGGAAGAGCGTGGGCTTCGGGAGCCATGACCATAGGGATCAATGGTATCAGCAATAGCACGGTTGCCAGGGTAGCGATAAGCCGCTTGTTCATGCGCACCATCTCCTGAATTGCGTTTTTGCTCATCAGGCGTCGTGCCTTCCCAGTCCGCGTTTGTCACGGGCTGGTCGGCAGAAGCGCCGACCAGACGACACGTTCGACTAAACTCGAGTGTCAGAAATGTCACAACTCGTGCGAGACTTGTGTCACAATTGGCGCGTGATCTTCTCGTACCAGTATCCGTGAATCTGATCGGCCAAATCGACCGATTTCAAGAATTGCAGTGCGCGGTAGACCTGTCGGCGAGAAACTTTGGTCCTCTTGATTATCTCAGACACATGGATCGGCTGACTCACCTCTCGCAGCAGGAGAAAGACCGTGGCCCGAGAGTCGTTCAACCTCTCAAGCAAGTACAGCGCGTTGTCTAGAAGCGTTCCAACTTTGGCGAATGTCCGCTTTGTTGTGTAGCCCTCTGCGACCATGCTCGGCTGGGCACATCAATGCTTTATTATTAGCACACCGCTGTATAATAGTTGCCAAAGGAAGTAAAGCACTCTTGGGATCCAAGCACACGTCTAGCCCCCGAACTGGCGGAGGGCATAGGCATCCTGCCAACAACATGGAGAACAATCAGCGCCCCATGCAAGCGACCAGTAGAGGACTAAGCATACATGAGCTTCTGAGCTTGAAGACGACCGTGAGCCCCAAAATGCAGATAACTGTCCCCATGAAGCTTGCTAGGCTATTCGACGTTCGCGTAGGAGATGTTGTACGGTTCACGAAGTACGAGGCCACCGCGTTGACTCAGCGGCTTGTTGTCGAACTAGTACGCGAAGGTAAACGATGTCAAACCTTCTGGGTCCGCGCTCGACCGAGGACCGTTATCTCTGAGATCCAACTTGGCTGCTAAAGCGTGCAATCACATCAACTGAGTCACGCCATTTCGCGGGGCAGCGGTAGTTTGGAAAGTCGAGTCTGTTCACTCGGACTAGGAAGGTGGCATGCCTGTTCAGCAATCAAGATATTAGTTTGGTTCCCAGGCAATGTGGCTGCGTTGGGCTGATGACCGTTGGTGGAAGCGCATCCCTACATCCCTAACAGTGCGCCCGCAGTCAAAGAAGCAATGCTGCGCGAGATAGGAGTTCGCGATGTGCATGCCCTCTTCGATGACATCCCCGAGTCCATCAAGAAGAACTCCACCCTCCAGCTGCTTCACTCGAGATCGGAGATGGAAACCAGGCTACAGGTGGAGGAGCTGTTGTCGAGAAACCTCTCAACGAGAGACATCACCTCCTTCCTAGGAGGAGGAGCTTGGCCTCATTACGTTCCGGCAGCCGTAGACGAGATAGTTGCCCGGTCTGAATTCATCACATCCTACACGCCCTACCAGCCGGAGATCTCCCAAGGTATGCTCCAGACACTGTTCGAATACCAAAGCATGATCGCAGAGCTCATGGCAATGGAGTTCGCGAACAGTTCACTGTACGACTGGGCAACCGCACTCGGAGAGGCTGCGAGAATGTCGACCCGCGTAACCGGGCGAGATGAGTTTCTCGTCCCTCACTACATTCAACCAGACAGACTTCGGACTCTGAAGACCTTCTCCGAACCCGTGGGAATCAGGATAGTAGAAGTTGCGCAAGACGGACGAACCGGAGCGATCGTGGAGGATGACTTGCAACGGAAGATCAGTTCCAAGACAGCTGGCGTCTACATCGAGAACCCGTCATATCTCGGCTTCTTTGAAGCCGGCGCAAGACGAATCGGAGAGATAGCTCATGAAAAAGGAGCATTATTCGTCATCGGCGCAGACCCAACCTCACTCGGATTGTTCGCATCTCCTGGAGAGCTGGATGCGGACATTGCGATAGGTGAAGGCCAGCCGCTCGGAAATCACATGAACTATGGCGGCCCTCTGCTAGGACTCTTCGCATGCAAGGGAGAACGATTGCTCAGGCAGATGCCAGGGCGCCTAATAGGAATGACAATGACCAAAGACCGCAGTTCGAAGGCGTTCACAATGGTCCTACAGACGAGAGAACAGCATATTCGACGAGAGAAGGCTAACTCAAACATCTGCACCAATGAGGCGCTCTGCGCGGTGGCAGCCGCCGCATATCTTTCGCTCATGGGGGCACGCGGGCTTGAAAGACTCGGCAAGAACATACTGGCCAATTCAAGCTACGCGATGCGACAACTGAGCGCAGTGGATGGCATCACGGTACCACTGTTCGAAGCTCAACACTTCAAGGAATTCGTCATCCGTTTCGACGGCACAGGAATTGCGGTCCCGCAC
>CAZUTN010000195.1:0-2480 GCA_964623365.1 uncultured Candidatus Bathyarchaeia archaeon | reverse complement strand
CATAGATGAGCTGAACGGCTTTCCTGGGCCCTACTCGTCGTACGTCTTCGATCGTGTCGGCACAAAAGGAATCCTCACGCTGATGGAGAAGATCTCACGGAGGGATGCGAAGTTCCGCTCCGTCGTGGCATTCTGTGCGCCGGGTGGCAAACCGAAGTGTTTCTCCGGAACGGTAGTTGGGAGGATAGGTGTGCATTCACGAGGAGCTGGGAGTTTCGGGTTCGATCCAATCTTCATACCGAGTACGGGCGACGGTAGGACTTTTGCACAAATGAGCGTCGAGGAGAAGAACAGAATCTCCCACAGGGCGGCCTCGTTTCGAAAACTCTCAGCATGGTTGTCGACGCTGCGAACTTCTTGACATTAGGGCCTGTCAGCGATTCATCATCTTTCGTGGGTAAGATTACCAAGAGATTGAATGAAAGACGTATTCATGGGTGACAGCGCGCACCTGACTCATTTTCGACACTAGCAAGAACGACTTAAATAGATCAGGGGCGGTCGAATAGCAAAATTCGAATTCAGACCAGGACACTTTCGGAGCGTGTTTGACTTGGCCAGACTCTACACCAGCAAGAGGGGGCGTTCAGGCTCCACACGACCCGTGAGCAAGAAGCCCCCGGCATGGTTCAAGTATACTCCCGAAGAAGTGGAGGCCCTCATAGCCAAGCTTGCAAGAGAAGGGAACTCGCCAAGCGCGATCGGGGTCATTCTTCGAGATAGGCACGGGGTCCCGCTCATCAAGCCCGTGGCCGGAAAGAGCATTACGGAGCTAGTGCGCGCGTCGGGCCAGGCTCCGAAAGTGCCGGAGGACGTTGACTACCTCCTTCGCAAAGCCAATGCGCTTCGAAAGCACCTAGAGAAGAACAAGAAAGACTACCAAAACAAGAGGGCGCTCGCGACGGTTGAATCCAAGATTCATCGACTGGTGAAATACTACAAGACGCACGGCAGACTGGAACCTGAGCGGGAGTACAAGCCAATGGCCGCCTCCGTGGCGTAAAGATGTCATCTAATCCCGGTCTCGGCGGCCTACTCACCAAGGCGGCGGAAGCAGCGGGCATCCTCAAAGACAGAGCTTCTCACGCTTCGAAGATTCTGGTGCTTTCTCACTACGATGCAGACGGGCTGTCGGCGGGCGGCATCCTAGGGTCGAGTCTGGCCCGGGTGAGGGCCAACTTCCAGCTCAGGATCATAAAAGAGCTAGACCCTCAAACTTTGGAGGACGCGGAGCGCTGTGAACCCGATTTCCTAGTGTTGACGGACATAGGCAGCGGCTACCTAGAGGGCCTTGCACAGACAGCTGAAAAACACGAAGTGCTGATCATGGATCATCACCCGCCCAGCGGAAGACCTCCTCGAGCAGTGCTTCAAGTGAACCCGCATGAATTCGGAGTCGATGGCGCGACTCAGATAAGCGCAGCTGGACTTGCTTACCTTGTCGCTCGCAGCATGTCGCCGAAGAACACCGATCTCTCCGTGCTCGCAGTAGTCGGCGCGCTTGGTGATATGCAAGACAAGAACAATGAAAGGCGCCTTCGCGGACCCAACGAGCTTTCCGTCCAAGACGCCGTCAACGGCGGATACCTGAAAACAGCCAAGGACTTGCTGTTCTTCGGCAGAGAAACTCGACCTGTGCATCGCGCGCTCGCTCTGACGACAGCTCCGTACTTGCCCCACCTGACCGGAGAAGAGGACAACTGCACAGCACTACTTGCGTCTCGCAATATTCCATTGAAAGATGGAGACCGTTGGAGAACGATCGGTGATCTAAGCCACAAGGAGAAGCAAACTCTTCTCAGCGCAATAGTGGAGCTGCTCGTCTCAAAGGGCTTCAAAGGGAGCAGAGCGCTCGAGCTAATCGGAACAGTGTATACGCTGACAAAGGAGCCTCAGGGAAGCCCAACTCGAGACGCTCGTGAGTTCTCTTCTATGCTGAACGCGTGTGGAAGAATGGATCGGCAAGGGCTTGCGGTCTCCGTCTGTCTCGGCGAAAGGGGGCCTGTAATGGATGAGATCCAGGAAGTAGTTGCACGCTATCGCAAGACACTGGCCGAGTACATGGAGTGGCTATCCGGCACACCCTCCGCAATATTGGAGCTCAAGTCCGTTTGCATAGTGCGAGGCGAAGAGAAAGTTGCTGAGAACATGACGGGCGCTCTCTCTTCGATCTTGTCTTCAGCAGGCCACCTGAAACCAGACAAGGTCACGATTGTCGCAGCAAAGTCTCGAGATGGCGGGGTGAAGATCTCCGCGAGGGCCCCCGAAGCCCTGCTGAAGAAGGGAGTGGATCTTGGCACGAGCTTGCAGAAAGCCGCAGCTGCCCTCGGAGGCTTCGGAGGAGGACACAACGTGGCCGCAGGGGCTCACATCAGCTCCGGGAACGCCGAAGATTTCTATCAAATCATTGACCAGTTGATTTCGGAGCAAATGCAAGGTTGAGAGCAAGAATAACGACCTACCATGCAGACCCCTCAGTG
>CAZUTN010000194.1:0-2483 GCA_964623365.1 uncultured Candidatus Bathyarchaeia archaeon | reverse complement strand
GGCTCGCCGCAGCCTAGGATCTCAAAGTTCACCATGGGCGACACAAAGGCCAGCTACGAGTACAAGGTCAGCTTAGTCGCGCAGGCTCCGATCCAGATCCGTCATAACGCGCTTGAGGCCGCCCGCATCGCCGCGAACAAGATTCTCTTCGACAAGCTCGGCGAGACAGGTTACGTGGTTCGACTGAGACCGTACCCACATATCATCTTGCGGGAGAACCGCATGATCGCCACCGCTGGCGCCGACAGGCTCCAAGAGGGAATGCGAAGGTCGTTCGGAAAACCATCCGGTCGAGCGGCCCGCGTTCGAGCCGGTCAACCAATCCTCGACCTTTACGTGAATCAGCCGCACGTCGATCTTGCCAAGGAGGCTCTCAGAGTCAGCTCAAGCAAGCTCGCTGCATCGTGCAGAGTGACAGTCGAGCGAGCAGTTCCTCAACCAGTAGCGTAGGGCGATCGCTCAGTCTCCGGTTTGAGCAAGTCCACGTCAATCCTCCGATGAGATTGGAATCTCATCAACGCTCCAAGAGCTAGGGGACCTTGCGGCCGGGGGCGGCGATATCATGATTTATTAGAGGCTCCTAGAGGGTGCTGACAGGAATCTTCGAGTGTGGATAGAATGGGGTCTTCCAGCAAGCAAAGTGCGCTCATGCTTTGGTTCGACGAGATCGGCAAAGAGGACGTTCCGCTCGTAGGCGGCAAGTCAGCAAGCCTGGGCGAGATGACCTCCAAGACGAAAGTTCCAATCCCGTACGGCTTTGCGCTCACAGCCGAAGCGTACAGGGTGTTCCTCAAGAAGAACGGGCTAGATGGGAAGATAGCTGATACGCTGAAAGCGCTACGAGATCCAAACGACACTGTGACGCTCCAGAAGGTGGGCGCCCAGATAAGGAAAACGATCAACTCCGCTCCGATGCCGAAGGAGCTTGAGAAGGTCATAGTTGACGCGTATCACGAGCTGGCCGCACGCGAGAAGGTCAAGAACCCGTTCGTTGCGATCAGAAGCTCCGCGACTGCGGAAGATCTTCCGGACGCAAGTTTCGCGGGCCAGCAGGAGACCTACCTGAACGTCTCCGGCGCGAGCCACGTGGTCGAGAAGGTTCGAGAATGTTTCGCCAGCTTGTTCACCGACCGCGCGATCTTCTACAGAGTACAGAAAGGTTTCGATCACCTCAGCATCGCCCTGTCGGCGATCGTCCAGATGATGTGCTACTCCGAATCCAGCGGAGTCATATTCACGATAGACCCGACGAACGGCGACGATTCCGTCGTGATGATAGAGGCGAACTATGGACTAGGCGAGTACGTTGTCCAAGGCAAAGTGACACCAGACGACTACTACGTGGAGAAGAAGACGCTGAAGGTAACCCGCAAGAACATCCCCACCAAGACCGTCATGCTCGTACAGAAACCCAAAGGCGGAACCGAAGAGAAGCCGGTTCCTGACACGCTGAAGAATCGTCAAGTGATGACGGACGATCAGGTAATAGAACTCGCAAAGTACGCGCTCACAATCGAAGAACACTACGGCCGAGCTATGGACATTGAGTGGGGACTCGACAAGCAGACCGGCAAGCTGCTCATACTTCAGGCGCGGCCTGAGACCGTCTGGTCGCTCAAGAAAGGACCGAGCGAGCAAAAGGCGGCTCTCGTGACCGAGAGGAAGGTCCTCCTCAAGGGCCTGCCCGCCTCTCCGGGAGTCGTCGCAGGCAAGGTTCACGTGATCCCGTCCGCCGAGCATGTCAGCGAATTCCAAGCGGGCGAGATCTTGGTCACAGAGATGACCGCCCCCGATTGGGTTCCGGCGATGAAGAAGGCAAAGGCGATCGTGGCAGACAGCGGCGGCATGACTTGTCACGCGGCCATCGTGAGCAGGGAACTTGGGATACCCTGCATCGTAGGATCCAAGAATGGGACGCAAGTCCTGAGATCAGGTATGGATGTCACCGTGGACGCAAAGAGAGGAGTCGTGTACGAGGGGATCGTCGAGGAGGCTGTGAATCCGCCGTCGCAGCAAGTCGCCTTCTCTGGTCAGTCAGCGGGATTCTCTGAGGCGCCCGTGACTGGCACCAAGATCCTAGTAAACCTCGGCGAACCAGAACTCGCAGAGAAGGTTGCCCAGCTCCCCGTCGACGGCGTGGGCCTCCTGCGCATGGAATTCATCGTCAACGACCACATCAGAAAGCACCCGATGTGGCTGATAGAGACCAAGCATCCGGAAGAATTCGTTGACAAACTGGCTGAGGGGCTCGCAACGTTCTGCAGAGCATTCTATCCTAGACCTGTGGTGCTCAGGTTCAGCGATTTCAAGACCAACGAGTACGCCAAGTTGGAAGGCGGAGAAAAGTACGAGAGCGCGATAAAGGAAGCCAACCCTCTCCTCGGATTCAGAGGGGCAAGCCGCTACACCGACCCCAAGTACGAGCCGGCCTTCAAGCTCGAGATCGCCGCCGTAAAGAAAGTCAGGAACGAGATGGGCCTCAA
>CAZUTN010000193.1:0-2493 GCA_964623365.1 uncultured Candidatus Bathyarchaeia archaeon | reverse complement strand
AGCAGCGTCGCCGCGACGAACACTATGATCAGCACGGTTGCTGAGGCCTGAAAGGCGCTGTAGGTGTAGTACGACGCCAGAAGCCCCACGGCGAAGGCCACCAGCGCGGCCCAGCGGACATTCTTGATGGGCCGAAGGAAGAGCATCAGCCCGGCGACCGCGAGGATGCTTAGCGTAAACAGGTCGTACTTGCCGCTCGAGAAGAGTAGATACACCAACACCAGCGCGAGAATCCCGACTAGGAAACCGGCTGCGACGAGCACGCGCGAGATCGGTTTCAACCGACCTCTGAAGAGGGGGGCAAGGGACGTGAACCCAACCGCGAGGAGAACGATTGGAAGGTTCTCGACGAGGAAGCCAAGATCCAACCGTCCCACCTTCTACAACAGCGTTCGGCTGTAGCATCGTAGAGATATGGTGCGGCTGAGTTGCTATGCGGCGCTCCTACGTGGACCGGGCCCCGGCGAACTCTGCGCGGCTCCTTCCGCTTTGGAGAGGGCTTTGCGTGCTGGATGGTCGCCCTTCGCGAGAGCGCTCTCGGCCGCGTACTTGACTCGATCCTCGTCTGCTCTGGACACCAAATATCCAGGAACCGACACGATGTGGTCACCGACTGCGATGTGACCGTGCGTTATCATCTGCCTCGCCTGCGACGGTGAGCCAGCGAGTCCGCCGCGAAAGACGATCGTCTGCAGCCTTCGCTCGAGTAGGTTCCTGATGTCTAGGTCGAGCGTGTCGTCGACACTCGCTGCCTCTCCAGCCAGCCCCATCCTCCTCAACCGCGTGAGAAAAGCCTGCTCGGCCTGTTCGCGCTCCGAACCGGACTTCGCAAGGAGTGAACGCGCGATTCCACGCATCTCGGAGAGCATCGTCTTGTATCGCCACAGCTCACGCTTGTTCCTCAGCCCGTACTCACCCATCAACCTAAGCTCGACGTCAAGCTGGTCTCGACGCCACGGATGACGTGGCGTCTCGTACTTTTTTCTCTGCTTCTTCGGATCCCCCAAACCGCGTGCTTCCCATGTGGTTGCTACTTCTTCTTCTCCTCGGCTCTTCCTTCTCTTATGGCAGCCCTCGCCGCCTCGATCGCGGCCTTCTTCTTGACGCCGACCGCTCGTCCCTTTCGGCCGGTGCTCTTCGTCCTTTGGCCGCGAACCTTCAGGCCGAGCGAGTGGCGTACGCCCTTCCAAGTACGGATTTCCCTCATGAAGTCAATGTCAGCCTTCACCCTCAGGGCCAAGTCAGGGCCGATTAGGTGGGCATCCCTTCCTGAGTCGAAGTCCTTCCTCCGGTTGAAGAGGCGCGGCGGCAGACTGTACTTCGCGGGATCAGCCACGATGTCCTCCAGGCGGTCAACCTCTTCTTCCGTGAGGATTCCAACCCGCATTTCGGGCTTCAAGTCTGCAGCCTTCACAATCGCCGCGGCGAAGCTCGGGCCTATTCCGCGAATTCTCGTAATCCCGTACACGAGCTTCTTCGAACCGTCTAGGTCGGTGCCTGCGACGCGGACGATATGCCTGAACTCTCTGGACATCAGCTGAACCGGCAAGCGGCTATCGCAGAACGAATCAGGAATTAAACCTTCCCCAAGCCTCGCCAGCGAATGATGCTTTGTAGGAAGGTCACCGAACGGCATCATCTTTGATGAGAATAGCCATCAAGGCGAACGCGATACGCGAGTCATATCGACGGAGAGGGAATCTGCCTTGACGAATTCCTTCCCGCTGACCTCAGGTACCGGCATGAATGTGAACGTGAGGTCGTTCGACATCCAAACGCCGAAAGCGTAAGCGTTCCATTCCCGTTTGAGACGCTGTTGCTTGTCTACTCCTAGAGGATCTTGGGTGTGGTTCGTTCCGATCCTGCCATTGCGGATGGAATGATTCCTATCAGACTGAGGAGTGCCGAGACGAGGAGGGCTTTCCTTATTCCGTCGAGGAAGCTCACCTGATCGGCAGCGCTTATCGTAGCCAGTGTACCGGATAGCATGGCGGAAGCTGTTTGATACGGAAGCTCCGTTACTAGGATGGCTGCTACGAGGCTTATGCTGATCACGGCGCCTGTGTTGAAGATTGTTGATCTAACAGCTGAGGCCACCCCCCGCCTCTCAGGGGGTGCCGATCGCATGATCGAGCTCATGTTTGGGGCGGCGAACAGCCCCAGCCCTACTCCCACGAGCGCAAGCATCGCCGCAATCTGCCAGTACGAGGCCGTGGCCGAGATCCCTGAAAAGAACAGGAGGCTTCCGCCGAGGACGGCAAGGCCTACTGTGGTCAAGCCTCTGGATCCGTACCGATCTGAGAGAGCTCCGCTCGTCGGTCCCACGGTTGCGAAGGTTATCTCCATAGGTATGAACATGAGGCCTGCTTCAAGCGCGCCGTATCCTCTTGCCACTTGCAGGTAGAGGCTTGCGATCAGCATGACCGCTCCCATCGAGAGCGCCATGAGCAGCAGACTGACATTCCCAGCCGCAAACGGACCTTCCGAGAACAG
>CAZUTN010000192.1:0-2512 GCA_964623365.1 uncultured Candidatus Bathyarchaeia archaeon | reverse complement strand
CTTTCCTTCTTGGCAGTTCCATCTCTATGTCGACGATCTCTCTAACCATCGCTGGTCTAGCGGTCAACACCACGACCCGCTCTGCTAGCTCAACCGCCTCAGAGATGCTGTGCGTAACCATAACGAAAGTCTTCTGCATGTTTCTCCACAGCCGCAGAGTCTCATTCCGGAGTTTCGAAGCTGTGAGCTCATCAAGTGCGCTGAATGGTTCATCAAGCAGAACCACTTCTGGATCGGTTGCCAAAGCCCTGGCGAATCCGACACGCTGTTTCATCCCGCCGGACAACTCAACCGGATAGCTGGTCGCGAAGCTGCTGAGCCCGACCATGTCTAAGTGCTCTTTCGAGGCCCTTCGTCGCTCAAACTTCCCCACGCCTCGTAGCTTGAGGCCAAGCTCCACGTTCTCTTGTACCGTCTTCCAAGGCAGTAGAGCGAACGACTGAAATACCATCGAGATCTTCGGGTGAGGCCCCCTAACTGGTACGCCTTTGAACTTGACTACACCAGAGGTGGGCGTGCATAATCCGGCTATTACTCTGAGTAGAGTTGACTTCCCGCAACCACTAGGCCCCACAATGCATTGGAATTCACCTTCATGCACCTCGAAGTTGACGTTTTCCAGCGCGGTCACATCACTGTCTTCTTTCGTGAAACTCTTTGCGACGTCAACGATCTCAATCAGGGACGCCACCTCCGAATCCTTTCCTCCAACCTCGTGAAAATGAGCCTGTCCGTCGCGAGGACAGCGATGCCCACGGCAAACATTGCCGCGAGAGCGACATCCAACCGCGGGTTCTCACCCATCAAGGAGTCGTGAATGTAGAGGCCTATCCCTGGCACAAACGCGATCATCTCGATAGCCAGCACTATCTGCCAACAGTAGGAGAATGCAAGCCGAACCCCTGTGAGTATGCTCGGCCATGCGCCTGGCAGTATCAGCTCTCTCAGTAGACAGGTCAGGTCCGCTCCAAGTACTCGCACTGCTTCAAACTGTTCAGCAGGTATGGCTCTCACTCCTTCTCGCACTGTGAAGTATATCGGTGCGAAGGAGCACACACTACACATGAACACGGCTGCTAGGGCTCCGGGACCAATGTAGTAGACTATGATGGGAAGCAGTGCGAGGTCCGGAAGACTGTAGACGAGCATGACCAAAGGAGTCAACGTGAAGTCGATCTTCCCCCTTAAGCCGCTTGTGAAGGCTGCTGGAATGGCTAGCGAAGCTGCGCCGAGTATTCCAAGGGTCAAGTTCCTGTAACTCAGTGCGACCGCGTTGCCGAAGTCGATCACGTTCTTCCACATTATCGTCGCCACACCGGAGGGGGCGGGCATGGCTTCGACCGGCATGCTGAGCATCAGTACAATGGCTTCCCACACGATCAAGATGGTGAATATCGCCAAGATCCACTCGTTTTTGACGAACTGTACTCTTAGTGCCTTGGCTGTGGATCTTAGTAGTTCAGGCCGATGATCCCGTTGATTCTTCATCGCCGCTATCTGATCTACGAGTCGTCGAGCTTCATCTCCGGTCAGATCGGGTATCCGGATCCTTCGGTTTCCAAGAGCGGTCTTTCGGAGCACCTCGGCAGATCCGTCGGGAGTCACATATGCCTCCAAAATGCGGTTCAACGGGATATCTTCTGGATAGGCAAAACGCAGGGCCCAACCAACGGTTCTTCTAAGAGAATCATGTCCCTCCACGAGGGATTCCAGACGACTCAACACGCCACGGTTGAGCTCTACTGCGAGCTTGCTGTCTGTCAATCTGATTGTATGCCACTCTTTCATCGCGACGAAGCGTTCCCTTTTGCTCGTCACTGCTTCTCACCTCTCCAAAGCCGACCGTAAGCGTGTCAGCTACCTCCGCGACAAGGATTCGACGCTCTCGTCATAAGTCGTACTTACACGAAAGACGACTCCATCGCTCAGTCTCGCGCTTGGGATTTGCACAAAAAGGCTAGGTTGTGAGCTTAGGAATCCGTCTTGAATGACAATGGAACGCTTTGTCATCCAAATCTACAACAGCCAGCCAACAGCCACAAGTAGCTTCAGTCTGCCTTGACCTAAGTGAGGATGGAAATCCATTGGGGCAATGCAGATGGATGTGGAGCCAATGATCTCTTGGGAAGGGCACTCTGGGGCTCGTAGGTGCCAGTGACCGTGACGGGAGAATCGATGGAAGGGTATGATGATGAAATCGAATAGGTGATCGGAATGTCCACGGCTGAAGTGAAGCTAGCCTGCCTGCTTCTGGAGGCTATGCGAAGCGTTGTCAGACGGAACCCGTTCCTCTTTACAAGGCTCTTTCTCGCGTCCGGGAATCTGGGCTTGGAACTCAGCCCAGCTGGCAACAGATCTCGCTGAAACAGATTGATGAGTGGCTCGGATACGCTCTCATGCGCAGAAGAGCCATACCGGGCTGGGCGAACTGGCTGACCAAGGAGAAAGAGTTGGAACAAATGAAATGCGTGGAAGAATCAGATCGATCAAGGGCTTGGCGGGCCCGGTGGGA
>CAZUTN010000191.1:0-2522 GCA_964623365.1 uncultured Candidatus Bathyarchaeia archaeon | reverse complement strand
CCAGCGCATCCAACCCAGTACAGAAACTCTTGTCCGGGTTCTTCGCCCCACAGTCTGATGTCGAGTCCCTCCGCCCACTTCATCCGGTCAGCTGTAGGAAGTCCGTACGTGTTACCAACGTTTGTCAGGAAGGTAATCAGATCTCGCTTCTTCTTGTCCACCTTGCCTTCTGCCATCAAATGTCTACGCATATCGTAGATGGCTTCGACGTGTTGAATTAGAACTGGGCATTCCTGAACGCACGCCCGGCACGTAGTGCAGGCCCAAAGCTCCTCCGGGTCCACCGTCTCTCCGTGCATACGGAGGGCGGTATTCGAAGATTGCAGCTCAAGGTTCTTCAGTTTGAGTATGAGATGCATCGGCGAGAGTCTCGTTCCGCTTGCTTTTGCGGGACAGGCGTCCGAGCAACGTATGCAGAGGGTGCAGGCATCGAAACTGAGCTTCTGACGCCAGGTAAAGTCGTTGATCTCTGCCGCTCCTACCTTCGCGTCAAAGTCACCGGTTTCCATCATCTGTTTGAGGTCGAAGGGAGTTGACATCTCGCCTTTCACGGTGATGGGCGTGTAGTAGGCGTTCAGGGGCGAGGTGATCAGGTGCATCAAACGGGAGTTTGGTATGTACGCGATGAGTGAGAAAACTAGCGCGGAATGAATCAGAAAGAGGCTCGGATACAGCTCCACAAGCACCTTGGGTCCAAGCGGTTCGAAGAGCGGCGAAAGTACGTCGCCTGCTGGTGACGGCCAAGCCCACGTGTTGACTCCCATCATGAGAAATCCGGAAACCGCCATGGCGACTATGACGCCGTACACAAAAGAATCTTCCCACGCCGTCTCAAGCGGAGGCCCGGTGGTTCTGATGCGTTTGTATTCGAGCAGAATCAGTCCTGCGCCAAATAGCAAGGCCATGTAGCCCACAACGGTCTTGAGAATCGGAAAGAACATCCCAACGAGCAGCAGGAACCCGACTATCGAGATGAGCGCGTGTGTGGTTCCATTGTACCTCTTGTTCAGGACCTTCGCCTGCGCGATGCCGACGTAGATGAGCCTTCTCAGCCTTGCGAGTGGGGTTCCTGAGATCTTCTCCGGTCTCCCCTGCTTCCACGCGCGCACGTGTCTTCTGATTCCTGTAAAGAAAAGTAGCGCCGCGATGACGCCTATCACGTACCAAGCAATAACGAAGGGTATGGGAACGTGCTGGAAGATGTCTCTGATGATTTCCACTCTTAGGCCTCCTAGTGGAGCGTCTTCGCAACATGACGGCGAAGGATTGCGTAGACAGGGACGGCTGCCACCAGCGGCACCGCGATAACGATCGATCCCAGCATCATGTTCATCGTGTCAATTGGAATAGAGAGCCTTGATGATAGGATCTCATTGAGCGCGTAGAGTGTCAGCGTGGACAAGAGCCCGATGGCCCAGACTCCGATGGCGGTCTTCAGCGGTCTCCGGAGTGTACGCACCTCAGTTCCGCGATCGATCAGTGGCAGCAGAAGAAGCACGACAAACATTGCGGCAGCAATCAGTATCCCAACAACCTTTGCGCTCACTAGGTCGATGCCGAAGACTGTGGCCGGAGGGACGAAATGTACGAGGTCGTACACCCACCCGACCCATTTGAGAAGTCCATACGCCCAGAGGAAGTACCACTCAGGGGATATGAACTGTGGTGTCAGGAATTTGTTCGCAGGGTCGCCTGGCATCTGCACTGCGTATGCGCCCAAGAGCAGGACTATTCCCAGCGTGACGAGGGAGATGATCAATACCGGGGCAATCTGATGAGGTAGGAACGGGCCGAAGAGGGGACCTGCCTGTTTTCCGACTTGGGTCTCGCGATTTGCTGGGGGCTTCCAAGCTTCTTCAGGTTCCGACACTCCCTGAAGAACAACCAGAACTAGATGTGTGCCCACCAATACTACTGCTACAACCGGTAGGAGGCTTACGTGGTAGAAGTACATCCTCGTAAGCGTCAAGGGGGACAGGCTGGTTCCGCCAAGAAGGATCTGCGCAATCAAGTCGCCGACGACCGGGATCGCTCTCATTATCTGCACACTGATCGTTGCGGCCCAGTAGCCCAGCTGATCCCAAGGAAGAAGATAGCCAGAAAACGAATACGCAAGCGCCAGTCCCAGCAGAACGACGCCTAGGACCCATGATATCTCACGACCGATCCTGTACGGGCTACGGAAGAAGGCCCAGAACGCGTGAATCGTGAGGGCGGCAACGAGAAGGTTCGCGCCCCATTGATGTATTCCTCTGATCAGCGCTCCGAGTGGAACGTTCTTCATGATGTACTGAACGCTCAGGTAGGCCTGCGTCGGAGTTCCGGGATCACCGACGGCGGATGGCACATAGTGGAAGGCGAGAAGAAGGCCAGTGACCCCCTGCAGAATCGCGAGAAAGGCTGTGATCGCTCCAGCATAGTAGAACGGGTACCCGATCCAGAAGATCCTAGACTTGTTCTGCCGGGTCAGCGTGCTCGGCAGAGCGAAATTGATGCTTCTCTGAGCTTCCGCGATGACAGGT
>CAZUTN010000190.1:0-2551 GCA_964623365.1 uncultured Candidatus Bathyarchaeia archaeon | reverse complement strand
TTGGGAGTTCACGTGGTGGACTGCGGCCATACTGGATACTGTGTACGCGGTGCCGTTCGGAATGATTCTTATGATGGCGCGCTTCGACCCCGACCTGGTGCTCTATGAGCGAGCGGCGAGCGTCCTTCGGGCGCCGCCTTGGGTCGTCTTCCGAAAGGTGACCTTGCCCTTGATTAGGTGGGAGGTCGTTGCCTCAGGCGTCTTCGGATTCGTGCTTGCGTGGGGGGAGCTGATCCGAACGAGCTTCGTCATGCGGGGAACCGGTGTCGTTTCGACCTACATTTCAACCGAGCTTGCCATTAACCCCGTGACTCCCAAATGGTACGCCGTCGGCGCGATCGTCACGGGCATTTCGATCGTGGCGCTGGTCATCTTGGGGTACATCCTATCTCGGGGTCAGCGGTAGGTCGCGAGGGTCCCCATGCCCTGAGGTCCGGACCCTCTACGCATACTCGACATCCTGCCGGTGAGGTGTGCCAAGGGAATGCAGGGCGTGCTCGCGGATCGCAGGAAGTTGGCAAGAGAGCTGTCGCTTCAGACGGCCGGGGAGAATCCAACTTGAGATGGACTCTCTGCCCAAGGGGGCCGTTTCGATCGAGGGCTTCCATGACGAAGTACTCAATTCACCCCGCATTCTCGCGAAGGTAAGGGCAGCTGAGGCTGAACATTTCAGCGCTCTCATCAGCGATTGCCTCGGGGATCCCGCTCTAGACGCGGCTCGCGAGTTCGTGCGAATTCCTGTGATCGAGGTTGCCCAAGGCACCGCTCACCTCGCGGCTCAACTCGCCCCTCGCTTCTCAATCATCAACGCTGTACACGAACTTGCGTACATCGATCGCGACTTGAACTACGATCAATACTCCCGTCCTCTGCTTGGAGGCTCGGCGGGGGCGCACGATCACCGCGTTTGTTAGAGCAGCGGAGAGAGCAGTCCGCGAAGACGGAGCACAAGCAGTGGTGCCAGGCTGCACCGGTACGTCCTCGCTGGTAGCCGCAACGAGGAAACGGCTGGCGGCCAAGGGTCTTGACGTACCGATCGTGGGGCCTCTCAGAGCGGCCGTCTATACGGCGGTAGCGTGGACACTAGGCGGCATTGCTCACAGCAAGGAGGCTTTCATGCCACGACGGACCAAGCGTCGTGCTGTCGACTTTCCTGCGTAAGCTCACAGTCGGTACCCTCGGGCGCGGCATGCACAAAAAAGGGAAAAAGTGAAAAAAAAGGGAAAAAGTATAGGGGTGGCTGAAGGCCCTCAGGTCGGAATCTGGGCCTTCATCTCTTCGTACTTCATCACGTAGTAGTCGTTGTCGTCAGGCAAGTCAGGTGATGTGAAGTAGCGGGTGATCTTGTTCTTGTCGTCAATTGAGCCCAAGTCGCGTAGGTTGCCTTTCGGATCCGGCGATCCAGTGCGCGCCGGCTCGCCAGTCCAGAAGTGGCGGAAGTAGACGTCAGGCGTGAAGAGCGCGTTCTGCAGCCTCTCGGAATAGTTCCAGAACTCTGGCTTGTCCGGCCAGATATCCTTCATGACTTCGCCGATCGGCAGGATTGTCGGTGTTCCGTTGAAGAACCAGTCGTAGAACTCTGTGCCCATTCCGGCCTTGTAGTCTTCCCATCCGACGCCAGGTGACGGGTACCCTTGTCGAGTGTAGAGTAGCTGCATCCATTGCTCCTGGGTCCAGTTTATGACTGCGAGACAATCGTCTACCGCGTCTGGGTTGGCGGCAGTTGATATGAAGTTGGAATTGAACCAGAAGAACGGTCCGTTTTGGAGCCTTGCATAGTATGCTGGGGTGCCAGCCTTTCGAGTGTCAAAGCAGGGGGGCTGCCACGTGCTGGCTAGGTAGAGTTCCTTGGTGGAAAGCAGGTTGACGATATCGCCGTAGGCGCTCCAGAAGGTGCGCATCTGCCCAGTCTTGACTATTGGGGTGAGATAGTTATACACTTGGTCTACTTCGGCGTGGGTCATGTTGGAGATTGCGCCTGAAATGTCCATTTGGCCGGTGGCATTGAGTCCGTTCGCGAGAATCGTGAAGACTGCGTACGCTTCGTCCTCCATTCCAACTCTACCCTTCCACTCGGGGTTGAAGAGCTCGAAGATGGACAGGGTTGTGTAATCACCGCCATGCTCTTCGTAAGGCACGAATTCAGGAAGGTAGGTTACCGAGTCGAAGTTCCAGATGCAGGGAACCGAGATCAGGTCGGTTCGTGACTTGCCGTCGTCAGCCCAGATCAAATAGTTGAATCGCTTCGCCTGCGGCTCACTGAAGTACCTCTCCGGATGGACAAAGAGATCAGCCAGCTTGTCCTCCTTCCATCTAGGTACCTGGGCAACAGGCATCTTCCGCAGGTTTCCCTTCGTCACCAAGGAGCGATGTCGCAGGGAGCCTCCGAAGTCCCAAGCCTCAGGGTTCTCCAGCTGCTTCTGGCCTATGATGTAAGCTTCGGCGAATGTAGCCTCTATCTCTTGGCCCGTGAGTTCCTTCCACTTCAAGATCGCATCTTGCGGGAGGAAGAACGGAAAACCAAGGTAGCGAAGCTTCACCTTAGCTTTCG
>CAZUTN010000189.1:0-2566 GCA_964623365.1 uncultured Candidatus Bathyarchaeia archaeon | reverse complement strand
ACCGCTACTATTCTCAGGATGTTCACAAGGATCGTGCCCTCAAACCCTACGATGATGCAAAGAACCTTGCTCTTCCAAGTGAAGGGACCTTGAAGGCCGGTTATGAGCGTGAATCCGTATAGGATGAGGCTTTGCCAGCCTATGCAGTTCCAAATGATCAGGGCTGAAAGGCTTCTTCCGCCGACCTCGATGGCCAGCCAGGACCCTGTGGCGCCCACGTTCAGACCCAGTGCAACCTTCAGGATCGCGGCGGCCATCCGTGTGATCTGAGGGGCGATGTAGAACTCAATGTACCGGTAGGCCCCGATGGACATGACGACCCGTGTGAGGAATTCATTGAATGTTGTCGTGAAGGGAAGAGCCAAGAATATGAGCGCAGCAGCCACGATCAGACCTTGATACGTGGTAGTGAGTTGCGGTCTTTCCTCAAGGCTCAAAGCTGTTCTCTCTTGCGTTTAAGACCGGCAAATCGTGAGAACCGGCGCGGAAGCTTGAGTCTCGCCGCACGCGCAACTGATTTCCGGCGCAGACAAAGTGGAATGAGAGGCACCAAGAGGAGAAGCCCTAGAACTCCCTCCGGAACAAGGAGCCACGTACCCGGAATGTCGATGGTATCAGGACCAGTTTGCATGTTGAGGTGTTTTCCTCCTCCGAGGTCCTGAACGCTCTGCCACGAGAACTGAATGAAGTAGTACCCTGCTGCGAGAGTCATGTTGACGGGAATGCCTTTCTCAACGAATCCGATGGTTGCGCTAGGATCATCTGGAACGATCATTTGTGCTGACCCCACCATCGGACCAAGCGTCTTCGTGTACTTGATCGATGTCGTTGAGAGATAGATTTTGAGATTGATTGTAGCGTTCGGTATGGCATTGTGGTTGTAGGCGAGGTGGTAGAGCCAGTCGCCGCTGTCTGCCGAACTCACGTAGTAGACAATGTCCGACTCCCAACAGTACATCTTGCTCGTGGCGTGAAGTCTCATGCCTCCCTGACTAGGAGGATTCTCACTGAGCTTCCCAATAGCGCCGCACTCGCCCGGCTTGGCTCCCGGACCTGCATCGTTGTAGAAAAACAGTCTCGTCCCTACTGGAATAGCCTCTGCCGGAGGAACAAGGGCCGACGCCAAGATTGTCCCCACAAGCCCGCTGGAAAGAGTAATTACCAGCACGAGACCAAGCAAATCTCGTTTCTTAGAAACGGGTTTGTCCTTGCCAGCTGGCCCAAGGCCGCCGCTGGTTGGCCGAGGGGGACGCCCAGTAGGTCTTCTTCTCTCTCTTCTCTCCTTCCTTCTCCAGCGCGCAATGCGCAGCCTCTCTCGCGTGAGGGGTTCTGTGATCCTACCTGTTTTGAATGTTCGAATCCACGTTCCCTCGTGCTTCTGGAGGAGACCTTTCAGGGCTGCGTAGGCTTGGAATGGTGCTAGTACGTATTGGATGACGATCGTTGAGAAGACACCGCCCAGATCCCGTTTAGCGGTGCCTTCTGCGTAGAGTCCTGAGAGATTCATCAGCGGAAGCGCAATCAGGTTGGTGAGAACGAGACACCAGCCGAAGACAGCTGTCCACCAAGGCACGAACTGGCGTGTCAGTTCGGAGACTATCCAGCATGTCGTTCCTATCAGGAAGAAGATGGATTGGAGGTAGTAGGGGGCGAAGTATAGAAACTCAGCTTTCTCAGTGAGAGTCAGATTGGGCGATCTCAGAATTGGCCAGAAGTACTTCTTCGCGTTGTATGTGTGGCCCTCGGCCCAACGTGATCGTTGCCTGACGAGCCGAGGTATCGTCGACGGCGCCTCGGCTGGCACTTGGATTAGCGGAGTGTACTGGACTTTGTATCCGTCCTTGTAGAGGCGGCAGGTCAGCTCCCAGTCTTCAGTGATGCTGGTCGACCACCCGTACTTGCGAAGCACGTCGGCGCGTATCATGTAGACGCTCCCGGAAATCATCTTCATGCCGCCGAAGATCTCTTCGCAGGTTCTTTCGATCACGTAGTTTCCGCTGTATTCGGTTCGGATGCCCTGTGTTAGCCAAGACTCGGACCTGTTCAGGTAGTGCCATTGGTAGCCTTGGACGACGGCAATCTTGTTGTTGAGCCTGTTCTTGCCGTTTGCATAGCCGTTGCCGTTTCCGTTGCCATTTCCATTGTGGTTCGAGTTTCCGTTGCGCTTTCCATTCCTTCTAGGTCGCCAGATCATACCCTTACCGTTTCTATTGTTGTTCTTTCGCCCGCGCCAAAGGAGGTTCCTGCCGACGTCTTCAAACGCGTATTCGCCATTTCCGTTGCCGTTTCCATTCCTGTAGCCGTTACCGTTTCCATTGCCATTTCCGTTGGCGTTTCCGTTCCTGTAGCCGTTACCGTTGCTGTTGCTGAGCTTGAGTCGCCTCTCGACGAATTCGTCTATGTCGATCGTTCCTTGTGCGAAAAGTTGATCGATCTCGAAAAGAACTTGTAGGTTCGCGCGTTCCTCCTCGCCCAAAAGCCTTTGGACAAGCCAAGCTCTTTCTCGGACATACCATGCTTCGTCGGCGATTCGGCCCTCCGCGTATAGGCGGTCCAGTTTCATGAC